>NZ_CP083738.1:0-212640 GCF_020150375.1 Hafnia paralvei
TCCATATCGCCCTAGCAAAGGGCCAAAACCGCGACCATTTTTTCAGGCATTATCTGCACTTACAGGAGCAGGCAAGACACCAGTATTAGCACAAGCCGTTACCCTACTAAGATCTCATTTTTCTTCAGAACCCATAATATTCTGGATGTCTAAAGCGAAGTCAGTAGTTGCTCAGACCTATTCTAACTTTAGTGCAGGTGGAAAATATTCAGAAATCGTAGATGGTTTTCGTATCATAAATATAGCTCAGCTAACTCCTATGCATATCGAAGATGGGAGCACACCTTTGATGATCATGGCCACTACTGGTCTTTTTAATAACAGAGATCAATCTGAGGGGGCTTTAAATATATATAAGAAAGATGCTGATCTATTCGGCGATTCATCTCCATGGGAGCGACTTATTGCACGAAAAACAGGTGCTAAACGGCGCCCATTATTAATTGTGTATGATGAGGGACATAATCTTTCTGAGCAGCAAACAGAAATTTTATCTGAATTGGAACCTGATGCATATTTGCTTGCAAGTGCGACTTTAAAGTTGCCAGCTAATTTTCATAAGGCTGTTATCCAACCGATAAAGCTTTGGGCTGAAGAAGCCTCTAATGATTATGAGCGCTTTGCGGAACTTAGTGCACTCGGGGCTGATGGTAGCCCTGATGCACAGTTATTCGTTACGACAGCCATTAGCAGTGAAAAAGTTGTTAGCGCCGAGTTGGTTAAAAAAGCTATTCAATTTGACGGCACTACCGGGGCAATGGAAAAATCACTTGATGATCTTCATAAAAGATTAGAATTGATAAAAGCTGAGATTTCCGAGCGAGGTCTTGGATTCAGTCCAAAAGCCATATACGTGTGCAAAACAAACATTGCTGATGACGGCGAAAAAGATGATCACTCCAAGCCATTCATGCATCGGAAAGCACCTCCTATTCGTATTTGGCGTTATTTGGTCGAAGAGAAAGGTATCCCCCCAAATGAAATTGCGATTTATGCAAACTTGTCTTTCTTGGATGGGAACAAGCCAGCGGAGGTCAATCTTTTCTCAAAGGGAGAGAATGATTTTGAGGATTTTCAGGCTGGTAATTTCAAACATATAATCTTCAACCTCTCTCTTCAGGAGGGATGGGATGACCCTGCTTGTTACCTTGCTTATATAGATAAAAGCATGGGGTCGTCAATCCAAGTAGAGCAGATCATCGGCCGTGTTCTTAGGCAATATGGCGCACGTCATTATGATAATCAGTTAATTAATTCTGCACACTTCTTTCTCCGTGTTGACAATCAAAGTGTATTTTCCTCGGCAATAAATGCCGTAAAGGATAAGCTAAAAGCTGAGGGTGCACCTATTGAAATAGTGGATAATTTTAGCGGTACTGCAGGCACTGCTGAAGATCTTAATTTAAAAGATGGCATGGATGTTAAACTCCATCACGTACATGTTGATGCTAGCGATGCGTGTATTCGAATAGCCGAAATTCTAAGCGATTTTCCTACGTTCGTCGAAGGGAGTGCAGATACTCAGGGACAAGCTCATATTGCAACACAGCTCGTCGAGCTTGACGCATTGGGGCGAGATAGTAAAGCAACTGAGTGGACGCCTGAAGGCAATACAAACCCCGTTCGGTTAAGGTGGTTGATTAATACAGCTATACGGACACGGTCAAATAGAGCACTTGCTATAACTGATCTTAAACATCCTAAATTTGATGTTAGAGTTCAGATACATAGTTCTGCCGCAAGGTATGCAGATAAGTTAGCTGCTGAAATAGTTTCAGCATATTATGATAACTCTGAGCTGGCATATGAAAGCGATTCTCCGTTTCAATTTGGTGTTATTCGAGTTCCTCGTAACGCTACTCACTTTGAGCATTCATTATATGAAAAGTACTCAGGACTTAATAAGTTCGAGGCTCCTTTTGCTGAGGCTTTAGATAGGTCTGGTTACCCTTGGCACAGAAACCTGAGCAGTGGCGGTTTTCATATCCCACTATTGACAGAGGGTGATACAAGCTCATTTTATCCAGACTTTTTAGTATGGAAGTCAGACCTTGTCTATTGCCTTGATACCAAGGGGGGCCATCTATTGACTGATGCCGTAGCGCGCAAGCTTTTTAATATTCATGAAGATGGTCGGAGTAAGATTCTAGTGAGATTTATCACAGAAGGAAAGCAGACAGAGCTGCGCGGCAAAGCAACAAAGGGAGGATATACTGTATGGAAAATGAAATCTGGGCATCCTACCCCAATTTATGTGGCGGATTTAGACAAAGCTGTTAGGGAATGTCTAAAATAGCGAAGCCATAGCATAGAATTTTTAATGGCATTATGATCAGGACATAAAGGACTTCATGCAGGGAAAAAATATCCCAAAAGAAACTGGTCATGTCAGCACACCAAAGGATCCTCGCCGGATCCTTTGGTTTTTCTCAGCCACAATTGCTTAACGTGAGTTTTCGTTCCACTGAGCGTCAGACCCCTTTACCAGCTCTGCGAGGGCGGCTGAATAGGTTTCGTCGCGGATGTACCATGCCTGGATATCTTCCAGTGATGATTTGGTGCTTCCGGGGCAGGCTTCCGCCATTTTGGTCAGGCCAAGATTGATGCCATCCGCAAGGATGGTGGTGAGGAGCTGGCGGGCATCGGGACGGGTAATGTCATTTTTTATATGCGAAAAATGTCGGGTAAACGTCGTCCAGCTGTTTACCTCATCGAGAATTTCCGTGATTTTAGGGCGCGGTAGCATGCTGTAAACCAGCTCTGCCAGCGGTGAAACCTGTACCGGGACGCAGTTATCCAGCGGAGAGACTTTTACTCCCCTGTCAGATATTTCGACATCGGGCAGCTCACCAAGGGCAGCCATGGCATTGACCTCTTCAAGTCTGGACTGAAGCAGGGTCATACGGCTGGTAATGTACTCATGATAATCAGCAGATACGGGCAGGGGCAGCGCCGGTGTGAGTTTGTCAAAGTCCTTTTCGGGAATGAGGTAATCATCAAAGTTTTTGTAGCGGCGTGAGCCTTTAACCCAGATGTCCCCGGAGCGCAATGCACCCTTAAGCTCGCTGAGCGCACAAAATTCATAGTACTGCCGGTCAATACCCGCAGGTGTAATCACCACTTTGCGCCAGCTTTCAGGGACAAACTCAAGCGGCGCTGTCGCCGGAACTTTACGCGACTGCTTCCGGTACATATCCTTGATCACAACCAGCGCATCAGCCAGAGGTTGCGCTGCCGGGGTTGCGATTAACTGTAAAGCGGACAACATGCGCGGGGCATATTTCCGTAATGTGCTGTATTTCTCGGTAATAATATGTAACGGGTCAAAATTATTTTTTCTGGCAAGATGGCGTGTTTCCTCCAGACTGGCGACAAATTCAGGCCATGGGAGTATGTTTTCTATTGCGAGCCATGGATCGCCACCGGAATCACGAGCTTCAGACAGTGCCTGGCCGACATCTATGTACTGCCTCAGTTTTGACTGGATTAGCTTTCCGGTCTGTTGAAGGCGCTCAGCCTGTGTTCTTTTGGCTTTGCTGAACAGGCTGTTCAGCATGCGTTCATGCAGCTCAATCACTTCATCTGTCAGTGTGGCTCTGGCTTCTTCCAGCACGCACACCAGGATCGCATGACGGCGGGCTGCTGAAAATCGGGTCAAATCCCGGCTACTCATCTTTCGGCCTTCCCGCGCCAGTTTCAGCAACCGGTTCTGGTGAATGGTACGATCTATACCTTCAGGTAATGCCAGCGATTCAATGCTACTGAGCCGATCAAGGTGTTGCAGCACGTTCTTACCATTTATTTTACCCGGCGGTTGCAGAAGCCATGTCAGCCTGGAAGGCTGATTATCTGAGGACTCAAGTAAACGATCCAGGGCATCCCTGTGAGCCGGAGTTAACGGGGCATTCAGGGTCTGAAATACGATTTTATCGCCGCCAGCCATGGCCTCCGCACAGGTACGCTCCACGACATCAATCGCGGGAATTATCACGTTGTTCTTCCGGAGCCAGACCAGCAGTTCTTCGGCCAGGAGAATACCTTTATCGGTGCGCGTCGCCATCGGCAGCAGGTGTGTAATACAGTCCTGCTGTATTTTTCCGGTAAACGCTTTTACGCCAAGATAGCGGTACAGTTCGGTTAAATGTTCGCGTCGCGTGGTTTCCCTGCCGGAAAGGTAAGCAGGCCAGAGATCCCCGGTAAGTTTTAGCCTGCTGGCGATATGCTTCAGCAGCGCATCAGAGGGTGGGATTTTTTTATCCGGTGCAAAGCCGACATTTTTCAGATAGCAAAGAAGGACGGCAAAACCAAAACGACTGGCGGGTTTACGGTGAGCACTGATAAGCGCCAGATCATGCTCACTAAAATACGCCATTCGTGTCAGCGTTAACTCATCGTCCGGTAATGCCAGTAATGATTCTCTTTCCGACAGAGAAAGAATCTGCCTCCTTGCCATATAGTTTCCCTCATAAATTATTTGATGCGGAATTTTTAACAAAAATGGTATCGCATAAGGGTACACCTTGACGCCACAACCAAAACGTGACGGCACACGATAAATGACATAACCTATATGCGATAGAATAAATGCAATAACCTAAATGCGATAACGCGGTGGGAAAATGTTCATCAGAGCTTATTTAAGGGCATCGACGGAAGACCAGTTCGCCGATCGGGCAAAAGAGATGCTGGAGCAGTTCGTCCAGGAACGGGGGCATAAAATCGCCAGCTACTACCGGGAAAATATCAGTGGCACAAAACTTGAGCGCCCGGAACTAGGGCGCTTACTGATGGACAGTCACCACAATGATATTTTATTGGTCGAGCAGATAGACCGTCTGACACGTCTCAGCAACAGCGACTGGATGACGCTAAAAAAACAGATAGAACAACATGAGCTGCGAATTGTCAGTCTTGATGTGCCCACATCATGGCAGGCACTGTCAGATAAGGACCCTTCGCAGGCCGACCCGATAACCCGCGCAGTAATAACCGCCATCAATAACATGCTTATCGATCTGATGGCCGCAATGTCACATAAGGACTGGCTGAGCCGCCGCCAGCGGCAAAAACAGGGAATCGAGCGGGCTCATACAATTGGAAAGTACCGGGGTAAGCAGGCCGATCAGGAACGGCATCAGAAAGTCCTGTACTACCGGCAGGTAAAGAAACTGAGTATCCGGGAAACGGCGGATGCTACAGGCTACAGTGCTTCACAGGTTTGCCGGATACAAGCGCTTCATAAAAATAATGAAACTGCCTGAAAGGCTGGAATAACGGTGTTTATTTGCAGTCATGGCCTAATAGTTAGCGCCCTGTAACAACTTTTGTGATTAGCAGCCTGACGCATCATCTATGTAAGGAAAGTCCGCTGTGTGCCAGAAGCGGACTTTTTAAAAATATTGCGTGCCCAACAATTGGGCGCAGGTCACATCAAGTACCCTCAGAATTATAGAGAATACCTGAAATTTTTGTAGAGCGAGGTTTGTTACCCTGCCCGACCAGCGACATGTGGTTAGTTTAGTGATCAGAAATGTCGAGCGTTTGGTCGTTCATTGACGCGGGATCTTCCAACGGTTCCACATGAGTGGTGATATGGATAAAAGGCAGTGCGGTGCGGATATCATTCTCTATACGCTCGGCCCAGTCGTGCCCATATTGAACAGTCCATCGCCCAGGAACTAGGATGTGCATTGTCATAAACGCCCGCCCGCCAGCCTGGCGTGTACGTAGTGCATGGAAATCAAGCCCCTGTTCACGATATCCTGCCAGCAGTGACTCGATTTTTTTGAGTTCTTCCGTGGGTAGCGATACGTCCATCAGACCTGCAGCTGAACGACTCATAAGCTGATAACCAGTCCAAACGATGTTGGCTGCGACCAGCAATGCAACGATCGGATCGACCCAAAACCAGCCGGTCAGATAAACCAGTCCGACACCAAAAATGACACCGACCGACGTCCAGACATCGGTCAGCAGGTGATGAGCATCTGCCTCAAGAGTGATAGAGTTGTGCTGCCTGCCAGCCCTTAACAAAATGCGAGCCGTCACAAAATTAAGGATTGATGCGACTGTTGAAACCAGTAATCCGAGACCAATCTCCTCAAGCGGCTGTGGAGTTAACATCCGCTCAACTGCGGTATAGGCGATACTGGCTGCCGCCAATAGGATCAGAAATCCTTCGAAAGCACTCGAGAAATATTCGGCTTTGCCGTGCCCATATGCATGGTTCTCATCGGCCGGAAGCGCAGCCAAGGTCAGCATCCAGAGCGCCATTAGGGCTCCTGCGAGGTTAACTACGGATTCGATGGCATCAGATAGCAGACCGACCGAACCGGTCATTTTCCACGCCACACCTTTGAGTCCGATAGTGGCAATAGCCGTGGCAATGGAAAGCCAAGCGTAGTGCGTCAGCGGACGAGGTAACCCTTTTGTTTTAGTCATTATTAACTTCCTAAAATAGGACGACTAACTCACATTTCTATCCATGATAGATAATTAAACAATCATTTCGCCATGAATATTTTTTCGTTTTTATTAAATTTAATTAAAAAGTCTCTGCAAGTGCTGTTTCATCTTCTAGTAAACTAAATTTTATTTTTAGGGTTTTCTTCAACTTGAAGTAATATTATCTCACAACAGATTAGTCACTTAGGTTAACTGAGCGGCTTTTATATTTTTCAATTAAAATATGCAAAACTCCCATTGCACCATGTGCATAAAAATAGACCTCAATGAAAGTAGTAAAGAACTTATGCCAGTGGATTACTGTTTCAGCCAGATTTGACTGCATGGTATTCAACAAGAACCATAGGCCACCTGAAAGTGCTACAATTAGCAATGCTAGAACTCCAAATCCTTGGATTGTACTGGCAATACCTCCCGAATGTGCATCGGGCAGTCGGAAACTAGTCAACGTTTTTATATCTTGCTTAATACCACTAAAGTCAAGCCCTACCCATGAAAAATAATAAGTAAAACCTCTTTGAGTAAGCATCCAACTTAACATAATAAAACCACAAATAATCAGTCCTAACCCTGAAATAATGTGCATCCAGGTTATAACTCCTTCAAGACTATGTTCACCAATTGCTTCGGTCTCTGTCAGATTAGAGTTAATAATTTGTGATAATATTAGAAATGCCACAATGATGTGAAGAATACGAAAAAAAGGAGCGTAATCATGGGGTAATAGATTCCAGAGTCGCAATTTCATTAATGAGTCCTTAGTAAATTTATCGATGATCTTAATCATACAAAAGAATTATTAGGATAACCTTAATTCTTAAAATTGCAGCAGGTATTAGTTCACCTCTGATATGGCCACTTGCGAAATGGGAATGGTAACTGTTATTACTATGTGTTTACTTGCTGTTCTTGTTACGCAGCCCCTTAAACACATTACTTTCAAATATGATTTCCTGCTGGGTTTAAATATGTGTCTTTCTATAGTGCGGCAACCTATTTTTACACCAACTCATGAATTAAATAAGAATCATAAATTAAATGAGAGGTTTAATTCTCTTGCTTAACGCGATGATATTAAATGGAAATTTTAATTTTTGTAATTTATTAAACAGTTAGAATGAGACATGGTAAATACGATCTTCCTTTAGATAATTCTGATAGCACTTTTTCTACTGGGCAGTCTGCAATGTCCGCTTCTCGCTCAAAGCTGCCTGTCAAAGTGGTCAAGCTCTACCACAGCTCAGAGGTACAAAAAATCACCTTAACGTACAATAATTTTCGATATCCAAACTGACCCCGGTTAGTTCGTCTACGCCTGACCTGGCGCCAGGTCGTCACTGGATTTCCTTCACGTGCGAGGCTGGCAGCGCGTGATGCACTTGCTACTGCACTCGCCTGCCTGCTGTCATGGATACTGGCCGTATGGCTGCTGGGACATGAACATCCTACTTTTGCCATCGTCAGTGCCGTGGTATGTCTTGCTCCGGGCGTACCCAGTCACCTGAAACAAGCAAGAAATCTAGTGATTGGTTGTACGTTCGGTATTGTGATGGGGGAGTTGATGTGGCAGTTACCCGATACTCACCCACTGATTCGGATGTGCGTCGGTATGTTCTTCGCTATTTTGTTTGGTGCCGCCATTGGCCCGGCCCCGGTGGTACCAATCCAGGCTGGAGTATCGGTTGCTTTGGTTCTTGCCATGGGGCCAGAAAGCGCGGGTGGAACCCGTTTGGTGGATGTTTTGCTGGGAGCCTCTGTAGGATTATTATTCAGCCAGGTGCTTTTTACGTCTAATCCATTTAGTGATATTGGGCGTTCAACTTCTGATTTCCTTCGACAACTCGGTAATGGGATGGATCGAATGCTCAGAGCCTGCGAGGTGCAAAGCAGTAAGGGGGCAGAAGCCGCTTTGAGTCAGCTTTCAGATGCTCAGTCAGCTCTGGCAGCTCTTCGTGCCGCTGTAGCTGAAGCACAGGTCAGTAAACGCTGGTCGCTACGGGGTCGGCTACATGCAGAGCGGATTAACATCGTCACGCAACGTTACGACCGCCATGCAATACGGGTATACGCAACTTCCCTTTTATTAGCGGAAAGCATAAGCCGAGCCATGTCGCACACGCATACTCCGCCACCCGCCGCAGTTATGACGTATTGCCAATGGCTATCAGATAACTGCATGGAATTAGCCCGGCAATCAACCGTTTTTGTGCTAAAGGAAAGTGCCCCCCAAGCTTATATGGGCAAGCAGCCACAGAGCACAATCTATAAGTGCGATATATTACCACCAGAATGGCTCATTGTAGAAGATAATGCTAAACAACTGGAGTATGCCTTACAGGTGCTACTGTGTTCACGAGACGCATAATTGTAATGCCGAGATAACTGTATGCTGAACTACTGTTAGTATTTATCGACGTGTGTCACTTCCGTCACTTGGCTGAACAGTGGAAGATCTAATGACAAGTGGGTAATGACTCCAACTTATTGATAGTGTTTTATGTTCAGATAATGCCCGATGACTTTGTCATGCAGCTCCACCGATTTTGAGAGCGACAGCGACTTCCGTCCCAGCCGTGCCAGGTGCTGCCTCAGATTCAGGTTATGCCGCTCAATTCGCTGCGTATATCGCTTGCTGATTACGTGCAGCTTTCCCTTCAGGCGGGATTCATACAGCGGCCAGCCATCCGTCATCCATATCACCACGTCAAAGGGTGACAGCAGGCTCATAAGACGCCCCAGCGTCGCCATAGTGCGTTCACCGAATACGTGCGCAACAACCGTCTTCCGGAGCCTGTCATACGCGTAAAACAGCCAGCGCTGGCGCGATTTAGCCCCGACATAGCCCCACTGTTCGTCCATTTCCGCGCAGACGATGACGTCACTGCCCGGCTGTATGCACGAGGTTACCGACTGCGGCCTGAGTTTTTTAAGTGACGTAAAATCGTGTTGAGGCCAACGCCCATAATGCGGGCAGTTGCCCGGCATCCAACGCCATTCATGGCCATATCAATGATTTTCTGGTGCGTACCGGGTTGAGAAGCGGTGTAAGTGAACTGCAGTTGCCATGTTTTACGGCAGTGAGAGCAGAGATAGCGCTGATGTCCGGCGGTGCTTTTGCCGTTACGCACCACCCCGTCAGTAGCTGAACAGGAGGGACAGCTGATAGAAACAGAAGCCACTGGAGCACCTCAAAAACACCATCATACACTAAATCAGTAAGTTGGCAGCATCACCTCTGAGACGCCAGAATATTTGTTCTGGCGTCTGATTTTGAGTTTATTTGACTAATGAAAATAGATCATTGAGTGATTCGCTCATCGACGGATGAGTAAATATCTGATCGCGTAATATGCTATAAGGCAGCCCGGCATCCATCACCATTTTCACTATATTGATCATCTCGTGGGAGTCAACACACAGCAGTGATGCCCCTAATATACGTTGGGTTTTATTATCAACAATCGCTTTTAATACCCCACGGGTATCGTTCATCACTCTGGCGCGCGGAATTGCAGCTACAGGCAATGTCACCACCTGAATATCAGCACCACTCTCTCTGGCTTGTTCTTCTGTCATACCAACCCTGGACAGGGGCGGTGTCATAAATACGGAATAAGGCACATTTTTCCGATCATCAGTACTACGTTTGCCTTCACCCAGTAACTCATCACGTACAATGCGGTAATCATCCAGTGATATGTAAGTAAATTGCAGCCCGCCGGTAACATCTCCCATCGCCCAAATATTGTCTGCGGTGGTATGTAATCGCTTGTCAACGACAATTGCCCCGCGCTCGTTTACTGCGATACCGGCATTTTCTGGATGTAACGAAGCGGTAGCCGGTTGACGACCGGAAGCTATTAACAGTGCATCCACCGCCAGTTGGGCGTGCTCGCTATGCACTTGCACTTGATTTTCATGGTGACTGATTCGCTCCACATGGGCATTGAGGATAATATCGACGCCCTGATCGCGTAAAATCGTCGCGATATTATCAGCAATATCCCGATCTTCCCGAGGCAAAAACAGCGAAGCTGCCTCTAAAATGGTTACTTTGCTGCCAAAATTAGCGAACATAGAGGCGAACTCAACGCCAATATATCCGCCGCCCAAAATACCTAAATGCCCAGGCAATTCTTTTAGATTAAGTAATCCGGTGCTGTCATATACACCAGGCGTGGTGGTAATTCCAGGAATTGGCGGAACCACGGCTTGTGCACCGGTATTAATAAAAATTTTCTCGCCATGAATCTCCAGATTTCCCTCAGGCCGATGAACACGCAGGCTATGATTATTGATAAACTCCGCCTGGCCGTCGATCACGTCGATATTGGGCATATCCGCAAGATTATGAAAATTCTTATTACGTAAAAAATTAACCACTTCATTTTTACGCTGTATGGCACGGACAAAATCTGTGTGCTGCTGTGCGTCATGAACCAATGTTTTGGTTGGGATACAGCCGATATTAATACAGGTCCCGCCATACATTGCATTTGATTGTTCGATGAGAGCCACACGCCAACCTGCTTTTGCCAGCGTGACGGCTAATGTTTTTCCAGCCTTGCCAAAACCAATAATAACTGCCTGATATTTATTCATGATGATTTCCTGTCGAAACGCGTTCATTAGACATCATGATTATAGACGCAAAAGGTGATGCTGCCAACTTACTGATTTAGTGTATGATGGTGTTTTTGAGGTGCTCCAGTGGCTTCTGTTTCTATCAGCTGTCCCTCCTGTTCAGCTACTGACGGGGTGGTGCGTAACGGCAAAAGCACTGCCGGACATCAGCGCTATCTCTGCTCTCACTGCCGTAAAACATGGCAACTGCAGTTCACTTACACCGCTTCTCAACCCGGTACGCACCAGAAAATCATTGATATGGCCATGAATGGTGTTGGATGCCGGGCAACCGCCCGCATTATGGGCGTTGGCCTCAACACGATTTTACGTCACTTAAAAAACTCAGGCCGCAGTCGGTAACCTCGCGCATACAGCCGGGCAGTGACGTCATCGTCTGCGCGGAAATGGACGAACAGTGGGGCTATGTCGGGGCTAAATCGCGCCAGCGCTGGCTGTTTTACGCGTATGACAGGCTCCGGAAGACGGTTGTTGCGCACGTATTCGGTGAACGCACTATGGCGACGCTGGGGCGTCTTATGAGCCTGCTGTCACCCTTTGACGTGGTGATATGGATGACGGATGGCTGGCCGCTGTATGAATCCCGCCTGAAGGGAAAGCTGCACGTAATCAGCAAGCGATATACGCAGCGAATTGAGCGGCATAACCTGAATCTGAGGCAGCACCTGGCACGGCTGGGACGGAAGTCGCTGTCGCTCTCAAAATCGGTGGAGCTGCATGACAAAGTCATCGGGCATTATCTGAACATAAAACACTATCAATAAGTTGGAGTCATTACCGGCTTTATTGAAGCCTACGCCGGTAGAGGAGGCCCGTACCAATCATTGAATCACGCCTTACTCTCGCGGCCAGTTGTTCTTCGTTCAGGTTCTCCGTACCAGCCGGGCGTTGCGGCAGTACGAAATAGCAAATTTCGGCATTACTGTCCCAAACGCGAATTTCTTTCTCCGGTGGAAGCTCAGTACCGAACTTCTTCAGCACGCCTCTTGGATCAATCACCACACGGGAGCGGTACTGTGCAGATTTAAACCAGATTGGCGGCAATCCCAGAACCGGCCACGGATAGCAGGAGCACAGCGTACAAACAACGATGTTATGTACCGCATCACTGTTTTCGAGGACGTGAATGACTGCGCCTTCGGCACCTGAAAAAACCATCTCGCTGATGGCAGCCGTGCCATCTTCAAGCAGCTTTTTTTAAATTCGGCATCAAGCCAGGCGCGCGCCACGACACTGGCACCGTTACGGGGACCGATCTTGTTTTCAAAATAGTCCACGATGGCGTCTGAAGTTTCTGGATCGAGCTGACCTTTCTCCGTCAGGAATGACTGAATCGCCCGCACTTTGATGGCATTTTCGGAAGGTAAGACATCATGATTTGATATGCTGACTCCACTGTAAGTGATTCATAACTGATTGCTCCAGCCTGTTGGCTGGAGCAAAGAAAATTAAAGGGCGGGATGAGTGCGATGCCAGTCAGTAACCTGCTGCCACGCCCAGCCAGACTGTATCAATGCGGTTTCGCCAAAATGTGGTGCAACAAGCTGGAAGGCGATTGGTGCGCCTGCAGCAGTACGCCCGCAGGGCAATGTCAGAGTTGGGTGGCAGGTCAAATCAAAAACGCTGGTGTAACGCAGCACACCACTGAACAGTGTTTCGTCCTGACCAAACATGCTCATGAGGACTTTTACATGATAAAGCAAATGCGCCAGCAGGGTGCGTATATTGTTGATATTGCCACTCAGGTTGGTTGCTCTGAGCGGACTGTCAGACGGTACCTGAAATACCCGGAACCTCCGGCCAGAAAAACACGCCACAAAATGGCCAAACTCAGGCCGTTCATGGACTATATCGACATGCGTCTGGCTGAGAATGTCTGGAACGGCGAGGTCATCCTCGCGGAAATCAAAGCGATGGGTTATACCGGCGGACGCTCCATGTTGCGTTACTACATCCAGCCAAAACGTAAGATGCGGCCATCGAAGAAAACGGTTCGCTTCGAAACTCAGCCCGGTTACCAGCTCCAGCATGACTGGGGAGAAGTTGAGGCTGAGGTTGCCGGGCAACGATGCAGGGTTAACTTCGCGGTTAACACGCTGGGGTTCTCACGTCGCTTCCATGTCTTCGCGGCACCAAAGCAGGATGCTGAACATACCTATGAGTCACTGGTCCGCGCCTTCCGCTACTTCGGCGGCAGCGTGAAAACCGTGCTGGTCGATAATCAGAAAGCCGCAGTGCTGAAAAATAACAACGGGAAGATGGTGTTCAACTCCGGGTTCCTGCTGCTGGCCGATCACTATGGCTTCCTGCCACGGGCATGCCGTCCACGAAGGGCCAGAACCAAAGGTAAGGTGGAGCGGATGGTGAAATACCTCAAGGAGAACTTCTTCGTCCGGTACCGCCGGTTCGACAGCTTCGCCCAGGTTAATCAGCTACTGGAGCAGTGGATGGCTGACGATGCCGACAGGCGAGAACTTCGCCAGTTCAGGCAGACACCGGAACAGCGCTTCACGCAGGAACAGGAGCATCTGCAGCCGTTGCCGGATACGGACTTCGATACCAGCTACTTCGATATCCGTCATGTCTCCTGGGATGGCTATATCGAGGTTGGCGGAAACCGTTACAGCGTGCCGGAAAGCCTGTGTGGCCAGCCGGTATCAATACGGATCTCGCTGGATGATGAACTGCGGATCTACAGTAATGAGCAGCAGATGGCATCGCACCGTCTCTGTTCGGCTGCATCCGGCTGGCAGACCGTGCCGGAGCATCACGCCCCGCTCTGGCAGCAGGTCAGTCAGGTGGAACCCGAAATCTGATTTATTCAACAAAGCCGCACCAAATCATCACTCGAAGATATTCAGGCATGGTACATCCGCGGCAAGCCCCTAATTTGTACTGAGGGGCAAAGTGAAAAAAGTTACTTTTTGTTGAAACGACAGTTAGCAATAACCCCCGCTTGCGGGGGCCATACCCACCAGGAGCAAACGCAGAAAGCCCGAGATACTTCTGCTGTACCGGGGGCTGGCGACATTTCAGGCAACACTCATAGTTGACATCCTCCCCGCCCTAAAGGGCGGGGAGGATGTCAATAATAGCAGACCACATCATGATGTCATTCTGACCGACAGATGCCAGAAGCAGAGGATCCATCCCATTTTATACCTACCTTATAACACTTAGAAAAACAACATGTTAAAAATGTTTATTGGAAACAATTTTATTTCCAATTGTAATGATAACCATTCTCATATTAATATGGCTACGTGATAATTAACTTTTGATGCACTCCGCATGTCTGACCGTGCCACTACCACAGCTTCCTTAACGTTCGAGTCGCTTTATGGCACCCATAACGGCTGGTTGAAAAGTTGGCTGACGCGCAAACTCCAGTCTGCTTTTGATGCAGATGACATTGCCCAGGACACTTTTTTGCGGGTAATGAGCAGCGAAACGCTCTCGACGATCCGCGATCCTCGCTCTTTCCTGTGCACTATCGCCAAACGCGTGATGGTGGACCTGTTTCGCCGAAACGCGCTGGAAAAAGCGTATCTGGAGATGCTGGCGCTTATGCCGGAGGGGGTAGCGCCTTCACCTGAGGAACGCGAAAGCCAGCTCGAGACCCTACAACTCGTCGACAGCATGCTGGACGGGCTAAACGGAAAAACACGTGAAGCGTTTCTGCTTTCGCAACTGGATGGCCTGACATACAGCGAGATTGCGCACAAACTCGGTGTTTCCGTCAGCTCCGTGAAAAAATACGTGGCGAAAGCCGTCGAGCACTGCCTGCTGTTTCGTCTGGAGCATGGGTTATGAATCCTTCGTTAACCGATTCCCGCCGTCAGGCGCTGCGTTCAGCTTCCCACTGGTATGCCGTGCTAAGCGGCGAGCGCGTCAGCCCACAACAGGAAGCGCGCTGGCAACAGTGGTATGAACAGGATCAGGATAACCAGTGGGCCTGGCAGCAGGTTGAAAACCTGCGCAACCAGCTTGGCGGTGTGCCTGGCGACGTTGCCAGCCGGGCGCTGCACGATACCCGCCTCACCCGCCGTCACGTGATGAAAGGATTACTGCTGTTGCTCGGCGCTGGCGGAGGCTGGCAACTCTGGCAGTCGGAAACCGGCGAAGGTCTGCGGGCAGATTACCGCACCGCCAAAGGCGCAGTCAGCCGTCAGCAACTGGAAGATGGCTCCCTGCTCACGCTGAATACCCAAAGCGCGGCGGATGTGCGTTATGATGCGCATCAGCGCACCGTCCGGCTCTGGTACGGTGAAATCGCCATTACTACCGCGAAAGATGCGCAGCAACGCCCCTTCCGCGTCCTGACCCGTCAGGGCCAACTCACCGCTTTAGGGACAGAATTTACCGTCCGCCAGCAGGATAATTTCACGCAGCTTGACGTGCAGCAGCACGCCGTGGAAGTGCTTCTCGCCAGTGCCCCCGCGCAAAAACGCATCGTGAACGCTGGTGAAAGCCTGCAGTTCAGCGCCTCTGAGTTTGGCGCAGTGAAACCGCTGGATGACGAGAGTACAAGCTGGACGAAGGGCATCCTGAGCTTCAGCGATAAACCGCTGGGTGAGGTGATAGCCACGCTAAGCCGTTACCGCAACGGCGTGCTGCGCTGCGATCCCGCCGTTGCCGGGCTGCGCCTGAGCGGGACGTTCCCGCTGAAAAATACCGATGCGATCCTGAACGTTATCGCTCAAACGCTTCCCGTTAAAATTCAGTCTATTACGCGGTACTGGATAAACATTTCACCGCTGTAAGAAAAATAATTCTCATTTCGATTGTCCTTTTTACCCTTCTCGTTCGACTCATAGCTGAACACAACAAAAATGATGATGGAGAAGGTATGACGCCGTTACGCGTTTTTCGTAAAACAACACCTTTGGTTAACGCCATTCGCCTGAGCCTGCTGCCGCTGGCCGGTCTCTCGTTTTCCGCTTTTGCTGCACAGGTTGATATCGCACCGGGATCGCTCGACAAAGCGCTCAATCAGTATGCCGCACACAGCGGAATTACCCTCTCGGTTGACGCCAGCCTGACGCGCGGCAAGCAGAGCAACGGCCTGCACGGAGATTACGACGTCGAGAGCGGCCTGCAACAGCTGCTGGACGGCAGCGGACTGCAGGTAAAACCGCTGGGAAATAACAGCTGGACGCTGGAGCCCGCGCCCGCGCCAAAAGAAGATGCCCTGACCGTGGTCGGCGACTGGCTGGGCGATGCGCGTGAAAACGACGTATTTGAACATGCTGGCGCGCGTGACGTGATCCGCCGTGAGGATTTCGCCAAAACCGGCGCAACCACCATGCGTGAGGTGCTTAACCGCATCCCTGGCGTCAGCGCGCCGGAAAACAACGGCACCGGCAGCCACGACCTGGCGATGAACTTTGGCATCCGGGGCCTGAACCCACGCCTCGCCAGCCGCTCGACCGTCCTGATGGACGGCATCCCCGTCCCCTTTGCCCCTTACGGTCAGCCGCAGCTTTCACTGGCTCCCGTTTCGCTCGGCAACATGGATGCCATTGACGTGGTGCGCGGTGGTGGTGCGGTGCGTTACGGACCGCAGAGCGTGGGCGGCGTGGTGAACTTTGTTACCCGCGCCATTCCGCAGGACTTTGGTATCGAGGCGGGGGTGGAAGGTCAGCTCAGCCCAACCTCTTCACAAAACAACCCGAAAGAGACGCACAACCTGATGGTGGGCGGCACAGCGGACAACGGTTTTGGCACCGCGCTGCTCTACTCCGGCACGCGCGGCAGTGACTGGCGCGAGCACAGCGCCACCCGCATCGACGACCTGATGCTGAAAAGCAAATATGCGCCGAATGAGGTGCACACCTTCAACAGCCTGCTGCAATATTACGATGGTGAAGCCGACATGCCCGGCGGCCTGTCCCGCGCGGATTACGACGCCGATCGCTGGCAATCCACCCGCCCGTATGACCGCTTCTGGGGCCGTCGCAAGCTGGCGAGCCTGGGCTACCAGTTCCAGCCGGACAGCCAGCATAAATTCAACATTCAGGGGTTCTACACCCAAACCCTGCGCAGCGGCTACCTGGAGCAAGGCAAACGCATCACCCTCTCGCCGCGTAACTACTGGGTGCGCGGTATTGAGCCACGCTACAGCCAGAGCTTTATGATCGGCCCTTCCGCGCACGAAGTGGGCGTGGGCTATCGCTATGTGAATGAATCAACGCATGAAATGCGTTACTACACCGCCACCAGCAGCGGGCAGTTGCCGTCTGGCTCAAGCCCTTACGACCGCGACACGCGTTCCGGCACCGAGGCGCACGCCTGGTATCTGGATGACAAAATCGACATCGGCAACTGGACCATCACGCCGGGTATGCGTTTCGAACATATCGAGTCATACCAGAACAACGCCATCAAAGGCACGCACGAAGAGGTGAGCTATAACGCACCGCTTCCGGCGTTGAACGTGCTCTATCACCTGACTGATAGCTGGAATCTTTATGCAAACACTGAAGGCTCGTTCGGCACCGTACAGTACAGCCAGATTGGCAAGGCTGTGCAAAGCGGCAATGTGGAACCGGAAAAAGCGCGAACCTGGGAACTCGGTACCCGCTACGACGACGGCGCGCTGACGGCGGAAATGGGGCTGTTCCTGATTAACTTTAACAATCAGTACGACTCCAACCAGACCAACGACACCGTCACTGCACGTGGCAAAACGCGCCATACCGGGCTGGAAACGCAGGCACGTTACGACCTGGGTACGCTAACGCCAACGCTTGATAACGTTTCCGTCTACGCCAGCTATGCGTATGTGAACGCGGAAATCCGCGAGAAAGGCGACACCTATGGCAATCAGGTGCCATTCTCCCCGAAACATAAAGGCACGCTGGGCGTGGACTACAAGCCGGGCAACTGGACGTTCAATCTGAACAGCGATTTCCAGTCCAGCCAGTTTGCGGATAACGCCAATACAGTGAAAGAGAGCGCCGACGGCAGTACCGGCCGTATTCCCGGCTTCATGCTCTGGGGCGCACGCGTGGCGTATGACTTTGGCCCGCAGATGGCAGATCTGAACCTGGCGTTCGGTGTGAAAAACATCTTCGACCAGGACTACTTCATCCGCTCTTATGACGACAACAACAAAGGCATCTACGCAGGCCAGCCGCGCACGCTGTATATGCAGGGGTCGTTGAAGTTCTGATGTGTTAACGCCCGGCTTGCCGGGCTTTTAGCTGGAATGTGACTATGTTGGCATTTATCCGTTTTCTTTTTGCAGGCCTGCTGCTGGTGATCGGCCACGCCTTTGCCGCCACGGTTCAGGACGAACACGGCACGTTTACACTCGATAAAACGCCACAACGGATTGTGGTGCTGGAACTCTCGTTCGCCGATGCGCTGGCCGCCGTGGACGTCAGCCCGATCGGTATTGCCGACGATAACGATGCAAAACGCATCCTGCCCAAAGTGCGTGCGCACCTGAAACCGTGGCAGTCCGTCGGAACGCGCGCGCAGCCGAGCCTGGAAGCCATTGCTGCCCTGAAACCAGACCTGATCATTGCCGACAGCAGTCGCCATGCGGGGATTTACACCGCCTTGCAGCAAATCGCGCCGGTACTGCTGCTTAAGTCCCGCAACGAAACCTACGCTGAAAATTTGCACTCAGCGGCTATCATCGGCGAAGTGGTAGGTAAAAAACGAGAGATGCAGGCGCGTCTGGAACAACATAAAGAGAAGATGGCGCAGTGGGCCAGCCAGCTTCCCACAGGGACACGCGTGGCCTTTGGCACATCACGCGAACAGCTATTCAACCTGCATACCCAGGAGACCTGGACCGGCAGCGTGCTGGCTTCTCTGGGGCTGAACGTTCCCGCTACGATGGCGGGCGCGTCCATGCCGTCCATCGGCCTGGAGCAACTGCTGGCGGTCAATCCTGCCTGGCTGCTGGTTGCCCACTATCGCGAAGAGAGCATTGTTAAACGCTGGCAACAAGATCCGCTCTGGCAGATATTAACCGCCGCGCAGAAGCAGCAGGTTGCTTCAGTCGACAGTAACGCCTGGGCGCGGATGCGCGGTATTTTTGCCGCAGAGCGTATTGCCGCTGACACGGTAAAAATCTTCCACCATCAGCCGCTTACCGATGTGAAATGACCGCGCTAAAACACCCGGTGCTGCTGTGGGGGCTTCCCGTTGCAGTACTTATTATTATTTTCTGGCTGAGTCTGTTTTGCTACTCGGCCATTCCTGTTTCCGGAGCAGACGCAATCCGCGCCCTGCTGCCTGGACACACGCCAACGCTACCAGAAGCGCTGGTGCAAAACCTTCGTTTGCCGCGAAGCCTGGTCGCCGTTCTGATCGGCGCAAGCCTGGCGCTCGCGGGCACGCTGCTGCAAACCCTGACCCACAACCCAATGGCCTCTCCTTCACTGCTCAGCATTAACAGCGGCGCGGCGCTGGCTATGGCGCTTACCAGCGCGCTGAGTCCGACGCCGGTTGCAGGCTATTCCCTGTCGTTCATCGCGGCATGCGGGGGCGGCGTGAGCTGGCTGCTGGTCATGACCGCAGGAGGCGGGTTTCGTCATACCCAGGACAGAAACAAACTGATCCTCGCGGGTATCGCGCTGTCGGCCTTTTGTATGGCCCTGACCCGCATCACCCTGCTGCTGGCCGAAGATCATGCTTACGGCATCTTTTACTGGCTGGCAGGCGGAGTGTCCCACGCCCACTGGCAGGATGTCTGGCAGCTCTTGCCGGTGGTGGTCACTGCAGTCCCTGTCGTGTTGCTGCTGGCGAATCAACTGAACCTGCTCAACGTCAGCGACAGTACCGCCCATACGCTGGGAGTGAACCTGCCGAGACTACGTTTGATCATCAATATGTTAGTGCTGCTTCTGGTTGGCGCGTGCGTCAGTGTGGCAGGTCCGGTGGCGTTTATCGGCCTGCTGGTGCCACATCTGGCGCGCTTCTGGGCAGGCTTCGATCAGCGCAACGTACTGCCGGTGAGCATGCTGCTGGGGGCCACGCTGATGCTGATGGCAGATGTACTCGCACGCGCGCTGGCCTTCCCCGGCGATCTGCCCGCAGGCGCAGTGCTGGCGCTGATTGGCAGTCCTTGCTTTGTCTGGCTGGTGAGGAGGCGAGGATGAAAATTGCGCTGGTCATTTTCATCACCCTTGCCCTGGCAGGCTGTGCGCTGTTATCACTCCATATGGGGGTGATCCCCGTGCCGTGGCGCGCGCTGCTGACCGACTGGCAGGACGGACGCGAGCATTATTATGTATTGATGGAGTACCGACTGCCGCGCTTGCTGCTGGCACTGTTTGTCGGTGCAGCCCTCGCCGTGGCGGGCGTGCTGGTACAGGGGATTGTGCGTAACCCGCTAGCATCACCGGATATTCTCGGCATTAACCATGCCGCCAGCCTTGCCTCTGTGGGAGCACTGCTTCTTATGCCATCACTATCCGTGATGGTGCTGCCGCTGCTGGCCTTTGCGGGCGGTATGGCGGGGTTGATCTTGCTGAAGATGCTGGCAAAGACCCACCAGCCGATGAAGCTGGCGCTCACCGGCGTGGCGCTTTCCGCCTGCTGGGCGAGCCTGACGGATTACCTGATGCTCCTGCACCCGCAGGATGTAAACAGTGCCCTGCTGTGGCTGACGGGTAGCTTATGGGGGCGCGACTGGCACTTTGTGAAGATTGCCGTGCCGTTGCTCATTCTGTTTTTGCCGCTGAGCCTGCGCTTTTGTCGCGATCTCGACCTGCTGGCGCTGGGCGATGCACGAGCAGCCACGCTCGGCGTGTCGGTTCAGCGCACCCGGTTCCAGGGGCTGATGCTGGCTGTCGCGATGACAGCAACCGGCGTGGCCGTCTGTGGCCCGATAAGTTTTATTGGTCTCGTCGTGCCGCACATGGTGCGCAGGATCGCCGGCGGGCATCACCGCTGGCTGATGCCCGTTTCGGCCCTGACGGGCGCGTTGTTGCTGGTCATTGCCGATCTGCTGGCACGAATCATTCATCCGCCGATGGAGCTTCCGGCAGGCGTGCTGACCGCCATTATCGGCGCACCGTGGTTTGTCTGGCTGCTTGTGAGAATGCGATAAATGAGATTACGTACTGAAAATCTGACCGCCAGCTATGGCGCACAAACCGTGCTGGATGGACTTTCTCTCGCCCTGCCTGCCGGAAAAATCACGGCCCTGCTCGGCCCTAACGGTTGCGGGAAATCGACGCTGTTGAACTGTTTTTCTCGCCTGTTAACACCAGACTCTGGCGAGATATTGCTTGATGAAAAACCCATAGCCGGTTTTTCCGCCCGCCAGCTGGCTCGCCGCCTGGCTTTACTGCCGCAACACCATTTATCCCCCGAGGGGATCACTGTACGGGAGCTGGTTTCCTACGGCCGCAGCCCGTGGCTGTCGTTGTGGGGGCGACTCTCCGCGGAAGACAACGAGCGGGTCAACGTGGCAATGAGTCAGACCCGGACGCGCAATCTGGCTGACCGCAGGTTAACCCAGCTTTCCGGCGGCCAGCGCCAGCGTGCGTTTCTGGCGATGGTGCTGGCACAGGATACCCCACTCATTCTTCTTGATGAGCCTACGACCTACCTCGATATCAATCATCAGGTTGAACTGATGCGCCTGATGGTTGAACTCAAAAGGCAGGGGAAAACCGTAGTGACGGTACTCCACGATCTGAATCAGGCCAGCCGCTATTGCGATCATCTGGTGGTACTGGCAAGCGGTCGCGTGATGGCGCAAGGTGCTCCGGAAGCAGTGATGAAACCAGAGCTTCTAAAGACGGTGTTCAGCGTAGAAGCGGAAATCCATCCCGAACCGGTATCTGGCAGACCCATGTGTGTGGTGAAGTAGTCTGGCGAAGTCATAAGGATCATCACAGGACAGATAAAGGAAGTGATAACCACCTGCCAACAGGCACCAAAATCTGGCTGGTTGCCGGTATCACCGACATGCGCAACGGCTTCAATGGTCTCGCCGCAAAGGTGCAGACGATGCTGAAAGATGACCCGATGTCCGGCCATGTCTTCATCTTCCGGGGCCGCAGCGGCAGTAAGGTCAAACTGCTGTGGTCCACCGGCGACGGGCTGTGCCTGCTGACCAAACGGCTGGAACGCGGCCGCTTCGCCTGGCCCTCTGCCCGCATTATGGGCGTTGGCCTCAACACGATTTTCCGCCATTTAAAAAACTCAGGCCGCAGTCGGTAACCTCGCGCATACAGCCGGGCAGTGACGTCATCGTCTGCGCGGAAATGGACGAACAGTGGGGATACGTCGGGGCTAAATCGCGCCAGCGCTGGCTTTTTTACGCGTATGACAGGCTCCGGAAGACGGTTGTTGCGCACGTATTCGGTGAACGCACTATGGCGACGCTGGGGCGTCTTATGAGCCTGCTGTCACCCTTTGACGTGGTGATATGGATGACGGATGGCTGGCCGCTGTATGAACCCCGCCTGAAGGGAAAGCTGCACGTAATCAGCAAGCGATATACGCAGCGAATTGAGCGGCATAACCTGAATCTGAGGCAGCACCTGGCACGGCTGGGACGGAAGTCGCTGTCGTTCTCAAAATCGGTGGAGCTGCATGACAAAGTCATCGGGCATTATCTGAACATAAAACACTATCAATAAGTTGGAGTCATTACCCGATATTCTGGGTAATGCTGTCAACCTGTTGATGACTATTTTAATCTGTAGTCATTCAATCCTTGTAACATCAGGATGATCCTGGTGTCAGTGAAAATACGAAATCAACACGTTGGTATCATTACCCACCTGTGAACTGACGTCGGCATTTTGAATCTCACTTCGGCGTGCCCCCTCCGAATGGCGCAAAACATTTCGTGGTATGGCATGATAGCACCCGAAGAGAGTCAATTCAGGGTGGTAAATGTGAAACCAGTAACGCTATACGATGTCGCAGAGTATGCCGGTGTCTCTTATCAGACCGTTTCCCGCGTGATGAACCAGGCCAGCCACGTCTCTGCGAAAACGCGGGAAAAGGTGGAAGCGGCGATGGCGCAGCTGAACTACATTCCCAACCGCGTGGCACAACAACTGGCGGGCAAACAGTCGTTGCTGATTGGCGTTGCTACCTCCAGTCTGGCCCTGCACGCGCCGTCGCAAATTGTCGCGGCGATTAAATCTCGCGCCGATCAACTGGGTGCCAGCGTGGTGGTGTCGATGGTAGAACGAAGCGGCGTCGAAGCCTGTAAAGCGGCGGTGCACAATCTTCTCGCGCAACGCGTCAGTGGGCTGATCATTAACTATCCGCTGGATGACCAGGATGCCATTGCTGTGGAAGCTGCCTGCGCTAATGTTCCGGCGTTATTTCTTGATGTCTCTGACCAGACTCCCATCAACAGTATTATTTTCTCCCATGAAGACGGTACGCGACTGGGCGTGGAGCATCTGGTCGCATTGGGTCACCAGCAAATCGCGCTGTTAGCGGGCCCATTAAGTTCTGTCTCGGCGCGTCTGCGTCTGGCGGGCTGGCATAAATATCTCACTCGCAATCAAATTCAGCCGATAGCGGAACGGGAAGGCGACTGGAGTGCCATGTCCGGTTTTCAACAAACCATGCAAATGCTAAATGAGGGCATCGTTCCCACTGCGATGCTGGTTGCCAACGATCAGATGGCGCTGGGCGCAATGCGCGCCATTACCGAGTCCGGGTTGCGCGTTGGTGCGGATATCTCGGTAGTGGGATACGACGATACCGAAGACAGCTCGTGTTATATCCCGCCGTTAACCACCATCAAACAGGATTTTCGCCTGCTGGGGCAAACCAGCGTGGACCGCTTGCTGCAACTCTCTCAGGGCCAGGCGGTGAAGGGCAATCAGCTTTTGCCCGTCTCTCTGGTGAAAAGAAAAACCACCCTGGCGCCCAAGACGCAAACCGCCTCTCCCCGCGCGTTGGCCGATTCATTAATGCAGCTGGCACGACAAGTTTCCCGACTGGAAAGCGGGCAGTGAGCGCAACGCAATTAATGTGAGTCAGCTCACTCATTAGGCACCCCAGGCTTTACACTTTATGCGTCCGACTCGTATGTTGTGTGAAATTGTTAGCGGATAACAATTTCACACAGGATACAGCTATGACTATGATTACGGATTCACTGGCCGTCGTATTACAACGTCGTGACTGGGAAAACCCTGGCGTTACCCAACTTAATCGCCTTGCAGCACATCCCCCTTTCGCCAGCTGGCGTAATAGCGAAGAGGCCCGCACCAATCTCCCTTCCCAACAGTTGCGCAGCCTGAATGGTGAGTGGCAATTTGTCTGGTTTCCGGCACCAGAAGCGGTTCCGGAAAGCTGGCTGGAGTGCGATCTTCCTGTCGCCGATACTGTCGTCGTCCCCTCAAACTGGCAGATGCACGGTTACGACGCGCCCATCTACACCAACGTGACCTATCCCATTACGGTCAATCCGCCATTTGTTCCCACGGAGAATCCGACTGGTTGTTACTCGCTCACATTTAATGTTGATGAAAGCTGGCTACAGGAAGGCCAGACGCGAATTATTTTTGATGGCGTTAACTCGGCGTTTCATCTGTGGTGCAACGGGCGCTGGGTCGGTTACGGCCAGGACAGCCGTTTGCCGTCTGAATTTGACCTGAGCACATTTTTACGCGCCGGAGAAAACCGCCTCGCGGTGATGGTGCTGCGCTGGAGTGACGGCAGTTATCTGGAAGATCAGGATATGTGGCGGATGAGCGGCATTTTCCGTGACGTCTCGTTGCTGCATAAACCGAGCACGCAAATCAGCGATTTCCATGTAGCCACTCACTTTAATGATGATTTCAGCCGCGCTGTACTGGAGGCAGACGTTCAGATGTACGGCGAGCTGCGCGATGAGCTGCGGGTGACGGTTTCTTTGTGGCAGGGTGAAACGCAGGTCGCCAGCGGCACCGCGCCTTTCGGCGGTGAAATTATCGATGAGCGTGGTGGTTATGCCGATCACGTCACCCTACGTCTGAACGTCGAAAACCCGAAACTGTGGAGCGCCGAAATCCCGAATCTCTATCGTGCGGTGGTTGAACTGCACACCGCCGACGGCACGCTGATTGAAGCAGAAGCCTGCGATGTCGGTTTCCGCGAGGTGCGGATTGAAAATGGTCTGCTGCTGCTGAACGGCAAGCCGTTGCTGATTCGCGGCGTTAACCGTCACGAGCATCATCCTCTGCATGGTCAGGTCATGGATGAGCAGACGATGGTGCAGGATATCCTGCTGATGAAGCAGAACAACTTTAACGCCGTGCGCTGTTCGCATTATCCGAACCATCCGCTGTGGTACACGCTGTGCGACCACTACGGCCTGTATGTGGTGGATGAAGCCAACATTGAAACCCACGGCATGGTGCCAATGAATCGTCTGACCGATGATCCGCGCTGGCTACCCGCGATGAGCGAACGCGTAACGCGAATGGTGCAGCGCGATCGTAATCACCCGAGTGTGATCATCTGGTCGCTGGGGAATGAATCAGGCCACGGCGCTAATCACGACGCACTCTATCGCTGGATCAAATCTGTCGATCCTTCCCGCCCGGTACAGTATGAAGGCGGCGGAGCCGACACCTTCGCAACCGATATTATTTGCCCGATGTACGCGCGCGTGGATGAAGACCAGCCCTTCCCGGCTGTGCCGAAATGGTCCATCAAAAAATGGCTTTCGTTGCCTGGAGAGACGCGCCCACTGATCCTTTGCGAATACGCCCACGCGATGGGTAACAGTCTTGGCGGCTTCGCTAAATACTGGCAGGCGTTTCGTCAGTACCCCCGTTTACAGGGCGGCTTCGTCTGGGACTGGGTGGATCAGTCGCTGATTAAATATGATGAAAATGGCAATCCGTGGTCGGCTTACGGCGGTGATTTTGGCGATACGCCGAATGATCGCCAGTTCTGCATGAACGGTCTGGTCTTTGCCGACCGCACGCCGCATCCGGCGCTGACGGAAGCAAAACACCAGCAGCAGTTTTTCCAGTTCAGTTTATCCGGGCGAACCATCGAAGTGACCAGCGAATACCTGTTCCGTCATAGCGATAACGAGCTCCTGCACTGGATGGTGGCGCTGGATGGCAAGCCGCTGGCAAGCGGTGAAGTGCCTCTGGATGTCGCTCCACAAGGTAAACAGTTGATTGAACTGCCTGGACTACCGCAGCCGAAGAGCGCCGGACAACTCTGGCTAACGGTTCACGTAGTGCAACCGAACGCGACCACATGGTCAGCAGCCGGACACATCAGCGCCTGGCAGCAGTGGCGTCTGGCGGAAAACCTCAGCGTGACACTCCCCTCCGCGCCCCACGCCATCCCGCAACTGACCACCAGCGAAACGGATTTTTGCATCGAGCTGGATAATAAGCGTTGGCAATTTAACCGCCAGTCAGGCTTTCTTTCACAGATGTGGATTGGCGATAAAAAACAACTGCTGACGCCGCTGCGCGATCAGTTCACCCGCGCACCGCTGGATAACGACGGCGTAAGTGAAGCGACCCGCATTGACCCTAACGCCTGGGTCGAACGCTGGAAGGCGGCGGGCCATTACCAGGCCGAAGCAGCGTTGTTGCAGTGCACGGCAGATACGCTTGCCGACGCGGTGCTGATTACCACGGTCCACGCGTGGCAGCATCAGGGGAAAACCTTATTTATCAGCCGGAAAACCTACCGGATTGATGGAAGTGGTCAAATGGCGATTACCGTTGATGTTGAAGTGGCGAGCAATACGCCACATCCGGCGCGGATTGGCCTGACCTGCCAGCTGGCGCAGGTAGCAGAGCGGGTAAACTGGCTCGGATTAGGGCCGCAAGAAAACTATCCCGACCGCCTTACTGCGGCCTGTTTTGACCGCTGGGATCTGCCATTGTCAGACATGTATACCCCGTACGTCTTCCCGAGCGAAAACGGTCTGCGCTGCGGGACGCGCGAATTGAATTATGGCCCACACCAGTGGCGCGGCGACTTCCAGTTCAACATCAGCCGCTACAGTCAACAGCAACTGATGGAAACCAGCCATCGCCATCTGCTGCACGCGGAAGAAGGCACATGGCTGAATATCGACGGTTTCCATATGGGGATTGGTGGCGACGACTCCTGGAGCCCGTCAGTGTCGGCGGAATTCCAGCTTAGCGCCGGTAGCTACCATTACCAGTTGCTCTGGTGTCAAAAATAATAATAACCGGGCAGGCCATGTCTGCCCGTATTTCGCGTCAGGAAATCCATTATGTACTATTTAAAAAACACAAACTTTTGGATGTTCGGTTTATTCTTTTTCTTTTACTTTTTTATCATGGGAGCCTACTTCCCGTTTTTCCCGATTTGGCTACATGACATCAACCATATCAGCAAAAGTGATACGGGTATTATTTTTGCCGCTATTTCTCTGTTCTCGCTATTATTCCAACCGCTGTTTGGTCTGCTTTCTGACAAACTCGGGCTGCGCAAATACCTGCTGTGGATTATTACCGGCATGTTAGTGGTGTTTGCGCCGTTCTTTATTTTTATCTTCGGGCCACTGTTACAATACAACATTTTAGTAGGAGCGATTGTTGGTGGTATTTATCTTGGCTTTTGTTTTAACGCCGGTGCGCCAGCAGTAGAGGCATTTATCGAGAAAGTCAGCCGTCGTAGTAATTTCGAATTTGGTCGCGCGCGGATGTTTGGCTGTGTTGGCTGGGCGCTGTGTGCCTCGATTGTCGGCATCATGTTCACCATCAATAATCAGTTTGTTTTCTGGCTGGGTTCTGGCTGTGCACTCCTCCTCGCCGTTTTACTCTTTTTCGCCAAAACGGATGCGCCCTCTTCTGCCACGGTTGCCAATGCGGTAGGTGCCAACCATTCGGCATTTAGCCTTAAGCTGGCGCTGGAACTGTTCAGACAGCCAAAACTGTGGTTTTTGTCACTGTATGTTATTGGCGTTTCCTGCACCTACGATGTTTTTGACCAACAGTTTGCTAATTTCTTTACTTCGTTCTTTGCTACCGGTGAACAGGGTACGCGGGTATTTGGCTACGTAACGACAATGGGCGAATTACTTAACGCCTCGATTATGTTTTTTGCGCCACTGATCATTAATCGCATCGGTGGGAAAAACGCCCTGCTGCTGGCTGGCACTATTATGTCAGTACGTATTATTGGCTCATCGTTCGCTACCTCAGCACTGGAAGTGGTTACTCTGAAAACGCTGCATATGTTTGAAGTACCGTTCCTGCTGGTGGGCAGCTTTAAATATATTACCAGCCAGTTTGAAGTGCGTTTTTCAGCGACGATTTATCTGGTCTGTTTCTGCTTCTTTAAGCAACTGGCGATGATTTTTATGTCTATTCTGGCGGGCAATATGTATGAAAGCATCGGTTTCCAGGGCGCTTACCTGGTGCTGGGTCTGGTGGCGCTGGGCTTCACCTTAATTTCCGTGTTCACGCTTAGCGGCCCCGGCCCACTTTCCCTGCTGCGTCGCCAGGTGAATGAAGTCGCTTAAGAAATTAATGTCGGATACGGCGCGAGCGCCTTATCCGACCAACTTATCAGGACGGAATGTTAAAAATGAACATGTCGATGACAGAAAAAATAAAAGCAGGCAAGCTATTTACCGATATGTGCGAAGGCTTACCTGAAAAAAGACTTCGTGGGAAAACATTAAT
Source organism: Hafnia paralvei (assembly GCF_020150375.1). Classification (NCBI taxonomy): domain Bacteria; kingdom Pseudomonadati; phylum Pseudomonadota; class Gammaproteobacteria; order Enterobacterales; family Hafniaceae; genus Hafnia; species Hafnia paralvei. The sequence continues at coordinate 28,728 of NZ_CP083738.1, forward strand.
GTATGAGTTCAATCACTCGCATCCATCAGAAGTTGAAAAAAGGGTAATGACTCCAACTTATTGATAGTGTTTTATGTTCAGATAATGCCCGATGACTTTGTCATGCAGCTCCACCGATTTTGAGAGCGACAGCGACTTCCGTCCCAGCCGTGCCAGGTGCTGCCTCAGATTCAGGTTATGCCGCTCAATTCGCTGCGTATATCGCTTGCTGATTACGTGCAGCTTTCCCTTCAGGCGGGATTCATACAGCGGCCAGCCATCCGTCATCCATATCACCACGTCAAAGGGTGACAGCAGGCTCATAAGACGCCCCAGCGTCGCCATAGTGCGTTCACCGAATACGTGCGCAAACCGTCTTCCGGAGCCTGTCATACGCGTAAAACAGCCAGCGCTGGCGCGATTTAGCCCCGACATAGCCCCACTGTTCGTCCATTTCCGCGCAGACGATGACGTCACTGCCCGGCTGTATGCGCGAGGTTACCGACTGCGGCCTGAGTTTTTTAAGTGACGTAAAATCGTGTTGAGGCCAACGCCCATAATGCGGGCGGTTGCCCGGCATCCAACACCATTCATGGCCATATCAATGATTTTCTGGTGCGTACCGGGTTGAGAAGCGGTGTAAGTGAACTGCAGTTGCCATGTTTTACGGCAGTGAGAGCAGAGATAGCGCTGATGTCCGGCAGTGCTTTTGCCGTTACGCACCACCCCGTCAGTAGCTGAACAGGAGGGACAGCTGATAGAAACAGAAGCCACTGGAGCACCTCAAAAACACCATCATACACTAAATCAGTAAGTTGGCAGCATCACCCATTTTTGTGCATTACGTCGCATGTATATTCCTCGTTAAAATACAGTCGGGGCTGAATAAAGGTGAGGCTCGCAATGCCCTTGCGCGAGCGGTCTTTATGCATCGGCTGGGTGAAATCAGAGATCGGGGGCTGGAGAATCAGAGCTATCGAGCCAGCGGTCTGACGTTGCTGACTGCGGCGATCTCACTGTGGAATACGGTATATATAGAAAGAGCGATAGATTCTTTGAGACGAAAAGGGATCCCGATTAATGAGCAACTGATTACCCATCTGTCACCACTGGGATGGGAACATATCAACCTGAGCGGGGATTACGTCTGGAGAACGAACCTCAAACTGGGACAGGGTAAATACCGCGCATTACGCTCAGTGAATAGTAATATGTACAAAAAACAGGCTTAGCGTAGGATAATTTCCGTTTTCCAAGCGGACCCCATTAATGCTGCCGCCGGAATCATGTGCCCCACTGTTGTGATCTTTACCGTCTCCACCGCTCATAGTCTTTTCCTCTTTGATTGAATTTAATTAAATAACTGTATATAAACACATTGGTATATATACAGTTATCGAGCATATTGTAAGCAGGTGGTATCGTCAATACAATTTGTGTGGTAATTTTATATACAGTGCAAAAGAGTAATAAAATAATTTAATATCAAGGAGTTAATTTGAAACGTAGCTTTTTTATTCTCGCAGGTGGCTTCCTAACTCTCATGTTAGTGCTTGGTGGCTGTACCTCTACGCTTTCGAGCCCGGAACGACATGCTAAACATTTTGTTTATGCGTCAAATAGTGACTCTGACCCTAACTTTCGTACTCGGATGCAGGAGAGTGTCAGGACGTCTGTTCCCTTCTTTGACCAGATTTACCAGTTAGGCCAGAAAGACAACGCGGCGGGCATCAATCACGACCAAGCGAAGAAGCGGGCTGAGTATTTCTATGGAAATGAGTTTTTGGATGGTATTCAACGGAAGGAAGACTTTGCCGGCAAATCTTATAGTCAATTACAAACGCAGAAATGGCGTATGTTGATGTCTCAGGAGGCCGCAGGTGCCTACATGGATGGCTATAATGGCGTGAAGTAAGCATTATCACCCATAGGAAATGGTATCAACGTGGAGGACGTATCAATGTCGCGTCGTGGTTTACGTTTATCGCAGCTGCCGCCGGTATGTTCGGTAAAGCCAAAGCCGGCCAAAACGTCCGCGCAGCTGATGGCGGAAGATACGCTGCGTGAGTTAATCGCTGCCCGTTTTGCCGTGGGAAAACCGATTATCCACATTGATACAAACTGGAATGATGCGCTGCTACTGCGGGTGATGAAAGAAGCGATACGCCAAGCTAAAGGCCAGCCGTTTGTGGTGGTACCACCACTGGAGAAAGAGAACGACTAGCGAGCGCTAGTCGTTGGGATACACTTAGTGGCGGATTTGCGCCAAATCGTCTTCGGAAAGACCGGTTGCTTCTTTAACCGACTCAATTGGCATGCCCATTTTTAACAGACTGCGTGCCACTTCGAGTTTGCCTTTCTGTTCACCGAGTTGAATTCCTTCCGTACGGCCTTCCATACGACCTTTTTCGATGCCCTTCTCGATGCCCTTCTCGATGCCTTTCTGTTCGAGCTGTTGTGCGATGGTCATGAGTGCGTCTCCGTGTTGCGGCACACGCTGTGCCAGTTCGCGAACAAAGGCTTCCGAGTCAGCAGACTCGCCTGCCTGTAATAAATAGTGTATCAGCGCCATCACCTGCGGTGAAGAGAGATAGTCTGCCATCAGCAATGTGGCCAGTCTGTCCGTCAAGGTGGCGATATCACGTTGATGAATGTGCTTTTGCAGCAGCGTCAGTGCCGCCATGCTGCGGTGCTCCATAATATCATCGTCTGGAATAACCGTCACATCAACCAGTGGAAATGCACCGCTATAGAGTTTATGTGCCAACTCAGGGTCGTCAAATTCATCTAACCACCGCGTGGAGTACGGATAAGGGCTGCGTTTACCCACGTAAAAGAGCACCGGTATGACGAGCGGCAACTTAGTATGACCAGCTTCAAGGTGGCGCTGCATAGCGGCGACAGCATAACGAATTAAGCGAAAAGCCATATGCTTATCGGGTGAGCTTTGATGCTCGATCAACACATGGACATAACCCTCGCCCTCTACTGTATCCAGGCTGTAAAGCACATCGCTGAAGTATTGACGTAAATCATCTTCAACAAAGGAGCCTGACTCCAGCTTTAACGTGCTGAGGTCGCAGATAGCGCGTAGTTCAGCGGGTAGATGCAACTCCATAAAGTCACGTGCAATCTCTGGCTGGGTGAGAAACTGCCTAAATGTGGCATCATGCGGCGTAGGGGTACTGTTTTTCTTCTTCATTAGTCCAGACTCTGAAAAATGATGAGTGAATGCTATCACAATCAAAGCAATACAAGATGTTAAGTTTACTTCTCAGCTTGTTGGCAGACGCGGATCACCGTCATTTTTGATACTCCCGCGAGGCGGGCTGTTTCACGCAGGGACTTTCCATGAGTGAGCCGGAGTGTACGTATGAGCTCATGTTTTTGTGCATCAGCCACCCTGCCCCGATACTTACCTTCCGCTTTCGCTTTGGTTATGCCTTCCGCCTGACGACGACGTCGATCCTCATAATCTTTTCTGGATATAGCTGCGAGCATATCCAGCATCATTCCATTAACGGCTTTAAGCATGCTGCGAGTGAATTCATCGCTAACAGCGTTATTGAGTGCCAAATGACTGGTTGGTAAATCAAGGCTCACGACAGACAGCTGCTTATCCGTTATCTGCTTTCTTAGCGCTTCCCATCCCACGTCGTCCAATCGAGAAAGCCTATCCACTTGCTCAATGAGAATAATATCCCCAGGCTCAGCCTCATCGAGCAGTTGCACCAGTTTTGGGCGCGTCATCGTTGCACCAGAGATATTGTCGACATACCAGCCAGCAATTCGGTGGCCATGTTGGCGAGCAAAATTCTTCAGTGCATTTTTTGCGCGAGTGGCATCTTGTTCAGAGGTTGATGCTCGCAGATAACCAAAAATGAGCATTTTTTAGCCTTAAGGTAACGTTTAAGTGGTCATTTAATTGATGGTATCACTTATATGGTCACATTGATATGGAATGAAATGTTTTAAGGCGGTATCTCAGAAGTATACCTAAATGTGGCTGACTGACGCGCCCTGTGGGCTTGTCCAACCCCTCATCAGTCCAAAAGCAAGTTTTGAACAGATGAGGGGTTTTGGCTGTGGTCAACAAAATTAAACACGATCGCCAGAATTATTTTCTGGACTTTTTTTCCGATAGTGCCGAAATGTCCAGCATGAATAGCATTTTTGTACATTACAGGTGCATCTTTTAAGGTGGTAGAACGATGCATCGATTGAACTTTACAGAATGACTGTTGTGTCCAATGTGAGTAGAAGAAAGCCAAACATGGTAGAATGTTGGTATTCACAGATGTTATTAGGGAAGGTGCGAATAAGCGGGGAAATTCTTCTCGGCTGACTCAGTCATTTCATTTCTTCATGTTTGAGCCGATTTTTTCTCCCGTAAATGCCTTGAATCAGCCTATTTAGACCGTTTCTTCGCCATTTAAGGCGTTATCCCCAGTTTTTAGTGAGATCTCTCCCACTGACGTATCATTTGGTCCGCCCGAAACAGGTTGGCCAGCGTGAATAACATCGCCAGTTGGTTATCGTTTTTCAGCAACCCCTTGTATCTGGCTTTCACGAAGCCGAACTGTCGCTTGATGATGCGAAATGGGTGCTCCACCTTGGCCCGGATGCTGGCTTTCATGTATTCGATGTTGATGGCCGTTTTGTTCTTGCGTGGATGCTGTTTCAAGGTTCTTACCTTGCCGGGGCGCTCGGCGATCAGCCAGTCCACATCCACCTCGGCCAGCTCCTCGCGCTGTGGCGCCCCTTGGTAGCCGGCATCGGCTGAGACAAATTGCTCCTCTCCATGCAGCAGATTACCCAGCTGATTGAGGTCATGCTCGTTGGCCGCGGTGGTGACTAGGCTGTGGGTCAGGCCACTCTTGGCATCGACACCAATGTGGGCCTTCATGCCAAAGTGCCACTGATTGCCTTTCTTGGTCTGATGCATCTCCGGATCGCGTTGCTGCTCTTTGTTCTTGGTCGAGCTGGGTGCCTCAATGATGGTGGCATCGACCAAGGTGCCTTGAGTCATCATGACGCCTGCTTCGGCCAGCCAGCGATTGATGGTCTTGAACAATTGGCGGGCCAGTTGATGCTGCTCCAGCAGGTGGCGGAAATTCATGATGGTGGTGCGGTCCGGCAAGGCGCTATCCAGGGATAACCGGGCAAACAGACGCATGGAGGCGATTTCGTACAGAGCATCTTCCATCGCGCCATCGCTCAGGTTGTACCAATGCTGCATGCAGTGAATGCGTAGCATGGTTTCCAGCGGATAAGGTCGCCGGCCATTACCAGCCTTGGGGTAAAACGGCTCGATGACTTCCACCATGTTTTGCCATGGCAGAATCTGCTCCATGCGGGACAAGAAAATCTCTTTTCTGGTCTGACGGCGCTTACTGCTGAATTCACTGTCGGCGAAGGTAAGTTGATGACTCATGATGAACCCTGTTCCATGGCTCCAGATGACAAACATGATCTCATATCAGGGACTTGTTCGCACCTTCCTTAGATAAACGCTAATAAAATACGGAAACCATTATCATGAAAAAATCACTGACGTTACTCGCCGCAGCAACCTTAAGCGCCCTGAGCTTTGCCTCCTGGGCTGATACTCTGACCGTTGGCGCGTCTAACGTGCCGCATGCGGAGATCCTTGAACAGGCCAAACCGATTCTGGCGAAGCAGGGGATCGATCTGGAGATTAAACCGTTCCAGGATTACATTCTGCCGAACACTGCGCTGGCTGGCCGTGAGATTGATGCCAACTACTTCCAGCATATTCCGTACCTGAACAGCGTGATTAAAGACCATGCAGGCGATAAAACGTATGACTTCGTTAGCGCCGGAGCGATTCACATTGAGCCGATTGGTATCTATTCGAAAAAAGTGAAATCACTTAAAGATCTGCCGGAAGGCGGCAAAGTCATCATGCGTGATGCGGTATCTGAGGAAGGTCGTATTCTGTCGATTTTCGAAAAAGAGGGTGTGATCAAGCTGAAGCCGGGCGTGGATAAAGTAACCGCGCGCATTAGCGATATCGTCGAAAACCCGAAAAAGCTGAAGTTCCTGCCAAACGTGGAAGCCGCGCTGTTACCGCAGATGTATAACAACGACGAAGGCGATGCGGTGGTGATTAACGCCAACTACGCCATCGATGCCGGGCTGGATCCAGTGAAAGATCCTATTGCCGTTGAAAGTGGTGAAAACAACCCGTATGCCAACATCATTACCGTGCATCGTGGCGACGAGAAGAAAAAGGATATCGTAGCGTTGGTTGATGTCCTGCATTCAAAAGAGATCCAGGACTGGATCCGTACTAAATATAAAGGTGCGGTGATCCCGGTAAACAACTAATCTGCTTTTTGCCGGGTGGCGGCAGTGCTTTATCCGGCCTACGATGTCCTGTAGGCCGGGTAAAACGCGTTCGCGATGCCATGCGGCACCAGAGCTACACTCGCTCAATTCTCGCTGGCAACCCCTGACGCACCGACGCACCCGACACCCAGTCAAGCCAGGTATTGGCTACCTGTCGGGTTGGGTCCGCAAAACCCAATTCGTTGAGATTAATCCCCGACTTAATCTGCTCATCAAACGCCATCGGCTCACCGTCGAGGGTATGCTGTGCCGCGCCCATTTCTTTATGTCCGTAACCATGTTCAATGGCGATGACACCCGGCATGACGCCATGCAGCAGGCTTATCTGCGCTTGCGCCTGACCACCAGGGGTGGTGATACGCACGATATCGCCGTGTGCTAAACCATACCGCTGACCATCCTGTGGATTGAGCGCCACCAGATTAACCGGCTTCAGATGATGAAGGCGTGGGATCACCGCCGTGGCGCTGGACATGGTATTGGATTTGAAGGAAATCAGCTTCAACGGCCACTCTTGTTCCGGGAACAACTCCTCGACCGCACGTCCATCTGACAGACGTGATGGATACCAGGCCGGGCAGCCGCTGTAGCGCTCGCCAGTAATCGCATGGCGGTGCGCGGCGACGTTCGCATTCCAGATTTGGAGCGGTTTTTCCCAGGCATTGCCGACGCGGTTATCAACTCGCCCGCTGTTGTCCGGCGCAAAGCGCCCGCCGCGGGAGTAGATAAACGCCACTCGGCTGATTTCATCGGTTTTCAACGTTTGGGTCATCACAGGCATGATCCGCTGGACCCCGGTCAGCGCTATGTCTTCCGGCTGTGCTTCAGCAACCGGAGCTTTGCCCATAAACGCAATATTGGCCGCGAGACGCAGGTAGTAATCTTCCGCACGGTTCAACGGATAGTGATTACCTTGCGGATCGGTAATTGCATTGTCGCCGAATCCAGGTAGCCCGATGCGCTTTGCCACTGCGATACAGAAAGACTCCATCGAGGCCGGTTGACCGTCAGCCGTGAGGCTGGTCGCCGATCTGACAACTGGCCAACGCGCGGTGGTGGCTTTGCTGGCCACGCCCGCCCACGGAGCGCTGAATCCCCAGCTTTCGAAGTTGTGGGTATCCGGCACGATGTAATCTGCCAGCGCCGTGGTTTCGTTCATAAAGGCGTCAATGGCAATAAACAGCGGCAGACGAGCAGGATCCTTGAGCTTTTCTTCCGCCACGCCGCGTAACCCCGCAATGCCGTAAAACGGGTTGGTCATGTTGGAGATCCAGGCTTTCAGCGGATAAGGGTAACCTTCAAGCGCCGAGACGAGGAGTTCGGTAAGCTGACCGGCGACAAACGGATACCACGGCGCTTTAGCCGGGAAGGGCGATTGCCCGGCAGCCACCTTATTGCGGTACTCTTCCGAAGACTCATAAGCGGTTTTACTGCGCGCGATGCTTAACCCTTTCGGTTTTACCTTCCCGGCGAAGCTGTCCATGTTGTAGCGCGGACCGTCGGTGGCACCATTAAATTTGCCGCCGCCGACGAACACGCCGCCTTCAAGGCTGAGGTTACCAATAAGCGCATTGAGCATCATCACCGACCAGGCGTTATAAAATCCATTGCCTGCCATCATTCCGCCGTGCGTGATCACCGCCGCTTTACGCCCGTGGCGGGTGAATGCGTCGGCCAGAACGGCAATGTCTGCTTCTGACACCCCACACTGCTGGCTGTACTGCGTTAGCGACAGTTTCTCTGCGGACTCACGCAGACACTGGAAGCTGCTTTTTACCGTTACTGTCTGCCCGTCGGCCAGCGTCACTTCACGGGTAACAAACAGCTGAGCGCGCGGGCAACTGCTGGCGGCGACAATCTCACCGGCCTCGTTGACGACCACCGGCTCCTGGGCTGCGTTTGCACTCAGATGGGCGAGGGTCAGGTGTTGTCCGGCAAGCGTTGGAATTTCATCGGTAATCACCAGATGCGTTGCATTAGTCCAGCTTTTTTCTCCTGCCTGCTGCATGGCCTGCACGCCGGGAATGGCGAGATAATCAGCGTTATAGCGTTGTTTATCGATAATCCAGCTTATCATCCCCATAGCCAGCGCGGAGTCGCTTCCCGGTCGTACGGGCTGCCAGTGGCCGCGATCGTCAGCCAGCACCGTGGTTAATGGCAGGGCTGGCGCCACCACAACATAGCGGAAGTCGTCACGTAAACGGGCGCTGGCCAGCTGGCGGGCCTGGCGCTTAAACGGGTTGCCGGATTGCGCCGGAGAGGTGCCCATAAACAGCGCGAATTCGACGTTATCCCAGTCGGGTTTTACGTGGGTATTTTTATCCAGATCGCCCATTAACGCACCTGAACCGGCCCGATAGGCCAGACCGCAGTAAGCGCCATGAGCGCCGAAGTTTTTACTGCCGAAACTGTTCAGTGCGAAGCGACGTAAAAAGGTATCACGTCCTTCATCGCTGGTATTGGTGACCAGCAGTTGATTGGATTTTGGGCCAAAGCCGGGATGTTTCGCATCAAGCGGTGTAGTGGGATCGTGGATAGCTCTCAGACCATCAACGTGGCCTTCACCAAACAAATCCCCACCTTCCACCACCTCTTTGATCAGCTGTTCGAAGCTGATGCGCTGCCATTTTCCTTCACCGCGTTTACCGACGCGCTTCATAGGCTCCAGAATACGTAGCGGGCTGTACAGACCTTCGAGTAAGGTTGCACCACGGGCGCAGGCGGTAGAACGTGCGTCAAGACCTGACTCCCCGGTCAACTGTTCCATTGCCGTGGCAAAGGGGACAGAGGCGTCTATATGGTGCTCGTGCGACAACGGATGATAAGGGTTGCCCGCAATGCGCAGCACTTTGCCTTGCTCAGTGTCAACGCGAACCCGTACACCACACTGCGTCCAGCAACCAAAGCACTGCGTCATCGAGATCACCTGCTGCGGGTTTTGCTGCCAGTGAGGCCGGGCGTTGGCTTCGGGGATGAGCGCGTTGGCAAAAATGCGGTCACGGGTAATTTTGCCCGAGGTTCCGTCCAACAAACCGTCTATCGCGCGCTTTGCCACATCCCGATAACTCAGGCCAAAAGTCACCATGCCACCTACGGCAAGGCCGACTTTAAGCCACTGACGACGGGTTAAATTAGCCATGTTGCATTCTCCTTGCGATCGCGTTCAGGGCTTCACGAACAATAATAATCAGTGCTATCCACAGGCCGAAGGTACCCACAATAGCCAGCCAGCCATCGGTGCCGCCGGGCAGGGTATAGGGATTAAACTGCGCGTTAAATTTCGGTACGGTCTGCACCTGGATGAGTAACGTCCAGCGCATTAGCCAGCACAGCGCCATAGCGCTAAAAGCGAGTAATATGCGCAGCGGTAGCGATAAGGGGTAACGTACAACCAACCCGCAAAGAGCAAGCGAAACAAGCCATAGCGCAACCCAACCGATAGCGTAGTGTTGTGCTGAAGAGGCAACATCCAGCCACTGACGGATAGCCGAACCGGAAAGCGTATTCCCACTCGCCCAGATCGCCACCACGATAGCCAGCGCGATCAACGTGACCATTTGCCCCCACGCTAGCTTACGCGGTAGTGCGTCCTTGCTATTTGTCGTGGCAATAAGCAGGGCAAGAAATGTTTGCAGCGCGCTGAGGAACATCGCAACCGGAAAGGCGTAACTGAACCAAATGGGACGCGCCTGTACCACCGACACTTCACGGCCGGTGTAAACCAGCAATCCGATGGCGGACAGCGCGCTACCAAGTGCTAACCATTTTGTGACGCTGTAACTTTTTAGCGTTAGCCGTTTCACATGCGGCGCCAGAAACCACAGACCTAAAAAACCGGTAAACAGCGGTAAAAACAGCGCGCCCCACGGCATCCAGGACCATGGCGTCGGATACGCATAGAAGTGCCAGACGCGGGCTGTTTGGTGTAGATCAGCAGTCAGCGCCAGCGGCGCGGTAATCGCGCAGGTCAGGGCGATTAGCAGCGTCAGATTCTCCAGGTCTGCCGTTTCTTTTTTGCGCCAGTGGAGAACGCATGCGAACAGCGCGGCGCAGGCGGCAATGCCGATGAAAAAGAAATATTGTACGGCCCAGGGTAACCAGCTTACGTCCTGGGGATGGGCCAGAACCTCGTCGATAATCAGTGAATGGTTCATTTAAACCTCCTGCCAGAGAGCGGGTTGAGCACGTCCCATCAATGGGGTAACAAACGCCTCATCCAGCCCCAGATAGAACACGTGAGGAGACGTACCGCTTTCCGGCTTCAGGACTTTGATGGCGTCATGGTGCTCATGCAGCATTTGCGAAATGCGGCTGTGCGGATCTTTAATATCGCCAATGATGCGCGCGCCGCCGACGCAGGATTCCACACAGGCCGGGAGCAGCCCCGCTTCGAGGCGGTGAACGCAAAAGGTACATTTATCGGCGGTTTGCGTTTCATGGTTGATGAATCGCGCATCATAAGGGCAGGCCTGCACGCAATAGGCGCAGCCCACGCAGCGTGTGTTGTCGACCACCACAATGCCGTCTTCGCGTTGGAAAGTGGCTTGTACCGGGCAAACGGGCACGCAAGGGGGATTATCACAATGGTTGCACAGTCGCGGCAGCAGGACGTTGGTAACGCTTTGCTGGCCTTCAATCTGTACTTGATACTGGTTGACGAGGGTACGAAATTCGCCCTGTGGCGTCTGGTTTTCAATGGCGCAACTGACGGTACAGGCCTGGCAGCCGATACAGCGTCGCAGGTCAACCAGCATGGCGTAGCGATGCTGTTGTGAGCCTTCGTGGCGTTCAGGCGAAAAGGGAAATTGCGCCTGAGCCAGCGGAACCAGTGATGCGCCAGCGGTCAGGACGCCCAGTCGCTGGAGAAACTGCCGTTTACTGCTGTCCATATTTTCTCCCGTCACGATGCAACAACGAAACATTGGTCACGCCGTTGATTTGCGTGTGATGAATAAAGAATCTCAATGATTTACAGTGTAAAAATCGTGACGGGGTATACTCTATTGTGGTTAACCACATACCCGGCTTGTTGTTGATCTAAAACAACATAATTGACAGGGACAATTGAGTGGGACGCAACGTAGTAAGATGTCTGACGGTACTGGCGTCGCTGTGGATGCTAAGTGGCGCGGTCAGGGCGCAGACATGGAACATTGGCGTTTTGGCGATGCGCGGGGAGGTTTCTACACGTAATCACTGGCAGCCGCTGGAAACCTTGTTGAATCAGCAAATCCCCGGTGAGCAGTTTCATATTCAACCGCTGGACCTGCGGCAGATGCAGGAGGCGGTGAATCGTGGAACGGTACACTTTGTGGTCACCAATCCGGCGCAGTTTGTCCAGCTTAACAGCCGCTCAGCGCTACGCTGGCTGGCGTCGTTACGATCCACCCGTGGTGGGAAAGCCACCAGTAACGTGATTGGCAGCGCCATTCTCGTCAGGCGCGACAGTGGGTTAACCTCCGCACACGATCTGATCGGCAAAACGGTTGGCGCCATTGATGCTCAGGCGTTTGGCGGCTATTTGCTGGGATATAAAGCGCTCAGTGATGCCGGTCTGCGCCCTGAACGTGATTTACGTCTGACGTTTACCGGATTTCCCGCCGATGCCTTACTCTATTTATTACGTGAAAAAGCCGTGCAGGCGGTGATCGTGCCGGTGTGCCTGCTGGAAAAAATGGATGAAGAAGGCCTCATCCGTAAAACCGATTTTATGACCGTGTTGAATCATCCGACTTCAATTCCCTGTTTAACCAGTACGCCGCTCTATCCGGACTGGTCATTTGCCGCACTACCTGCAGTGAGTGACGAGCTGGCCGATCGCGTCACGCGGGTACTGTTCAATGCACCGCAAAACGCGACGTTTCGCTGGGGTGCGCCCGCCTCGACCCGTGAAGTAGAAGCGTTGCTGCGCGACGTCCGACAGCATCCGCAGCAGCGTCAGCTGTGGCTGGATGTCAAAAGCTGGTTTATTCAACACCGACTGGCGATGGGGGGCGTGGTCATCGTATTGCTGTTGCTTACGCTCAATTACATCTGGGTGATGCTGTTGGTTCGCCGACGTGGCAGGCAGCTGGAGCGGAACAACGTGTTGTTGCACAAACAGGAACAGGCGCTGGAGACTGCCCGCCAAATGAGCGTGCTGGGGGAGATGACCTCCGGTTTTGCCCATGAACTCAATCAGCCGTTGTCTGCTATCCGTCATTATGCCCAAGGCTGTCTAATTCGCCTGCGTGGTCAGGATGAGCAGCATCCGTTGCTGCCCGCGCTTGAGCACATAGACGCCCAGGCACAACGAGGAGCCGATACGCTGCGCAATCTCCGGCAGTGGGTCAGCCAGGCACAGGGCAATCCGGTACTCACCGATGACTGGCAAGCCATCAACGTTCACGATGCTATCCATCACGTCTGGCAATTACTGCGTATGCCCCAGCAATTCCCGGCGATAACGCTGCACACGCAGGTTAGTAAGGCGTTAACGTTGATGCTGCCAAGCGTTCTTCTTGAGCAGGTGCTGGCTAACCTGGTACTCAATGCCGCCCAGGCAGGCGCTACGACGGTATGGTTTAGCGCCCTGCATAAGGATGGCGGCGTGCGTATTCAGGTGCAGGATAATGCCGGAGGTATTGACGAGGCTCAGTTGTATCAGGCGTTTCAGCCGTTTATGACCACCCGCAAAGAAGGTATGGGACTAGGACTGGCCATTTGTCAGCGACTGGTGCGCTACGCAAACGGAGATATTGAGATCAAAAATCAGCAGGCCCCGGACGGTAAAGCGGGGGCGAGAGTGACATTGTATTTTAAGCCAAATCAGGAAGGAGGCCGTAGTGGCGATAATTCATCTGCTGGATGACGACATTGCCGTTACCCAGGCCTGTGCGTTTTTATTGGAAAGTCTGGGATATGAAGTGTCTTGCTGGGAGCAAGGCGAGAAATTCCTCGCCGAGGCAAATTTGCACCAGGTGGGCGTACTACTGCTGGATATGCGTATGCCGGTACTGGATGGGCACGCTGTGCATGAAATCATGCGTCAGAAAGCAAGTACGCTGGCGGTGGTCTTTCTCACCGGGCACGGCGATGTGCCGATGGCGGTTGAGCAAATGAAACGTGGCGCGGTCGACTTTTTGCAAAAACCGGTGTCAGCCGTGCCGCTTCAGGCAGCATTAGAACATGCCTTGCAGGTCTCGGCAGCGGCGTTCTCGCGACAAGAGATCATCTCATGCTACCAACAACTTACGCCAAAAGAACGGGAACTGGCGCATCTGGTAGCAAAAGGGTTAATGAATCGGGAAATTGCTGATGCCATGAATATTGCCGTGCGTACGGTTGAAGTGCACCGGGCGCGGGTGATGGAAAAAATGCAGGCAGGAAGTCTTGCTGAGCTCGTTAATCGACTTCAGAGAATTCAGTAGAATGATAACATTTATTTGATTTTCATTGAATTTTGTCTAAATCCTCAGAGTGATATATGCTGTTGGTTTGAGTTAATGACGAGCGGGCAAAAATGGGAAATCAGACGAAAGACGACGAGTTGTACCGTGAAATGTGCATAGTAGTCGGTAAAGTAGTGCTGGAAATGCGCGATCTGGGACAAGAACCTAAGCATATCGTCATTGCGGGAGTACTGAGAACCACCCTTGCTAACCAGCGCGTGAAGCGCAGTGAGTTAGGGAAGGTGCGAATAAGCGGGGAAATTCTTCTCGGCTGACTCAGTCATTTCATTTCTTCATGTTTGAGCCGATTTTTTCTCCCGTAAATGCCTTGAATCAGCCTATTTAGACCGTTTCTTCGCCATTTAAGGCGTTATCCCCAGTTTTTAGTGAGATCTCTCCCACTGACGTATCATTTGGTCCGCCCGAAACAGGTTGGCCAGCGTGAATAACATCGCCAGTTGGTTATCGTTTTTCAGCAACCCCTTGTATCTGGCTTTCACGAAGCCGAACTGTCGCTTGATGATGCGAAATGGGTGCTCCACCTTGGCCCGGATGCTGGCTTTCATGTATTCGATGTTGATGGCCGTTTTGTTCTTGCGTGGATGCTGTTTCAAGGTTCTTACCTTGCCGGGGCGCTCGGCGATCAGCCAGTCCACATCCACCTCGGCCAGCTCCTCGCGCTGTGGCGCCCCTTGGTAGCCGGCATCGGCTGAGACAAATTGCTCCTCTCCATGCAGCAGATTACCCAGCTGATTGAGGTCATGCTCGTTGGCCGCGGTGGTGACTAGGCTGTGGGTCAGGCCACTCTTGGCATCGACACCAATGTGGGCCTTCATGCCAAAGTGCCACTGATTGCCTTTCTTGGTCTGATGCATCTCCGGATCGCGTTGCTGCTCTTTGTTCTTGGTAGAGCTGGGTGCCTCAATGATGGTGGCATCCACCAAAGTGCCTTGGGTCATCATGACGCCTGCTTCGGCCAGCCAGCGATTGATGGTCTTGAACAATTGGCGGGCCAGTTGATGCTGCTCCAGCAGGTGGCGGAAATTCATGATGGTGGTGCGGTCCGGCAAGGCGCTATCCAGGGATAACCGGGCAAACAGACGCATGGAGGCGATTTCGTACAGAGCATCCTCCATCGCGCCATCGCTCAGGTTGTACCAATGCTGCATGCAGTGAATACGCAGCATGGTCTCCAGCGGATAGGGCCGTCGGCCATTGCCCGCCTTGGGATAAAACGGCTCGATGACAGCGGTCATATTCTGCCATGGCAGAATCTGCTCCATGCGGGAGAGGAAAATCTCTTTTCGGGTCTGACGGCGCTTAGTGCTGAATGGGGTCGCCTCAGAAAACGGAAAATAAAGCACGCTAAGCCCTTACTTACCCAGATGTTTGACTGTTCGTGGCACTTTCACCATGGCAATTGCAATTGCCCAACCCTTGCAAAATGCCGCACGCCTCTACAGATCGAGAGCCAGAACACTTCTCGCGCAAATCAACCAAGTGCCGTTTTAACTGCAACAGCGCGGACACACGCATTTCCACCTGTTGAATATGGGCCTCCAGCAGCGTGATGACCTCCCCACAGTCCTGCATCGGGTTGTCTCGCAGACCCAGCAATGCGCGAATCTCGCTCAACGTCATGTCGAGCGAACGGCAATGACGGATGAATTGCAAGCGCTCAATGTGCGCCTCACCGTACAACCGAAAGTTGCCACCGCTTCGCGCTGGCTTTGGCAGTAGCCCTTCCTTCTCGTAGTAGCGGATGGTCACGACCTCGCACCCAGAGCGCTTGGCGAGGTCGCCAATTCTGATTTCCATGCATCAATCTCCAATTATCACTTGACTCTATAGTGACTATAGAGATTTTAATGGAGGCTGAATAGAAGATTTTCAGGAGTTACTCATGAGCGAATGCGCTTCAAAGGGGTGTGGCTGCACGACTGAGCCGATCATCCAACCCACGGCACCGGCCCCGCTGGCAACCGGATCGGCTCAAGCGGTGTACCGCATCGAGAACATGGATTGCCCGACCGAAGAGGCGCTGATCCGAAGCAAACTGGCCGGTCTGGCGGGGGTGGCGGGTCTTGAATTCAACCTGATGCAACGTACCTTGGCCGTGCGACACGAATTGCCTTCGTTGTCTCCCGTCGAGCAGGCGCTGAAGGCCATCGGCATGCAAGCTGTGCGCATGGATCAGGCGTCGGCCGAGCAGACGACCAAGCTGTCCATTGCCAAGATGGATTGCCCGACCGAAGAGACGTTGATCCGCAACAAGCTCGGCACCGTGGCCGGTGTTGCTGATCTCGATTTCAACCTGATGCAGCGCACGCTGTCGGTACGCCATGCGAACCAGGTTCTGCCAGACGTGCTCGTGGCACTGCAAGCGCTTGGATTCGAGGCGCAGGTCGTGGACACGGCAGAGGTCGCATCTCCATCCGCCGCCCCTGTGACCACGCCGACCAACTGGTGGCCGCTGGGCATCTCCTTGGTCACTGCATCGGCGGCCGAGGCGGTCTACTGGCTCCACAACGGCAATCACTGGTCGGTTGTCGTTCTGGCGCTTGTCGCGGTCTTCACGGGTGGCCTCTCCACCTACAAGAAGGGGTGGATCGCGCTCAAGAACCGTAATCTCAACATGAACGCCCTCATGTCGATTGCGGTCACGGGTGCCATGTTGATCGGCCACTGGCCCGAAGCGGCAATGGTGATGGTACTGTTCGCGCTGGCCGAGGTAATCGAAGCCAAATCGCTGGATCGCGCTCGTAACGCTATCCGTGGCCTGCTCGACCTGACCCCGGAACAGGCCACGGTACAGCAGGCTGACGGCACATGGCGCGAGGTGGGCGCCAAGCAAATCACCATCGGCGCCCGCGTCCGGGTCAAACCAGGTGAGCGCATCGCCCTTGATGGTGAGGTGCTGGAAGGCCGCTCTGCCGTCAACCAAGCCCCGATCACGGGTGAAAGCCTCCCGGTCGAAAAATCCCCCGGTGATTCGGTGTTCGCTGGCACGATCAACGAATCCGGCTCGTTCGAGTACCGCGTCACCGCCTTGGCCAACAACTCCACTTTGGCCCGGATCATTCACGCGGTAGAGGCTGCGCAAGGTAGTCGTGCGCCGACTCAGCGTTTTGTCGATCAGTTCGCCCGCTGGTACACCCCCGTTGTATTCGGCGTTGCCATCGCCGTCGCGTTGTTGCCGCCGCTGTTCATGGGTGCGGCATGGCTCGACTGGATCTACCGTGCATTGGTTCTGCTGGTGGTCGCCTGCCCGTGCGCACTGGTGATCTCTACACCGGTCAGCATCGTCAGCGGCCTGGCCGCCGCCGCCCGCCACGGCATTCTCATCAAAGGTGGCGTCTATCTGGAAGAAGGCCGCAAGCTGCGCTGGCTGGCTCTGGACAAGACCGGCACGATCACGCACGGCAAGCCCGCACAGACCGACTTTGTCACATGGGGCAATGCACTCGCCTCGGACAGCCGCAGCATCGCTGCCAGTCTGGCGGCCCGCTCGGACCATCCTGTATCCAAGGCGGTGGCACAGGCCGCGCAGACGGACGGGGTTGCCTTGCTCGACGTGGCCGAATTCAACGCGCTGCCCGGTCGGGGTGTGCAAGGCCAAATCAACGGTGCGACCTACCATCTGGGCAACCACCGGATGCTCGAAGAGCTGGGGCAGTGCACACCAGAGCTGGAGCAGCGCATCGCTGCGCTGGAAACCGCTGGCAAGACCGTCGTGATGCTGGTGGGCGCAAAAGGGGTACATGGCTTATTCGCCGTTGCGGACACCATCAAGGACAGCAGCAAGAGAGCCATCGCCGAGCTGCATGCTCTGGGCATCAACACCGTGATGTTGACCGGCGATAACCCCCACACGGCACAGGCCATCGCCGCACAAGCCGGCATTGACCGCGCGCAAGGCAACCAACTGCCCGACGACAAACTGCGCGAAGTGGAGCAATTGTCCAGAAACGGCAATGTTGGCATGGTCGGTGATGGCATCAACGACGCACCGGCCTTGGCGCGTGCGGACATTGGCTTTGCAATGGGAGCGGCGGGCACAGATACCGCTATTGAAACCGCCGACGTGGCCCTGATGGACGATGACCTGCGCAAGATTCCGACCTTCGTGCGCCTGTCGCGTGCGACAGCACAGGTGCTGATGCAAAACATTGTGCTGGCCCTTGGCATCAAGGCGGTATTTTTGGTGCTCACCTTCACGGGTCACGCGACCATGTGGATGGCTGTGTTCGCCGATATGGGTGCCAGCTTGCTTGTTGTCGGCAACGGCTTGAGGTTGTTGCGCCGATGAGCTGGAAACTCTTTCTCTATGACTGGGGTGGCCTGAACATCGCGTTGTTTCAAGCCATCAACACATGTCCGAGGACAATAAAGTTGTACACAAAGCACTAAAGTTGTAACCATTCTCAAAAAACGACGCTAATGTTGTATACTTACTGAATGTGTGGTTATAGGGTTGGAGACTATAAAATGCACATATAGGTACGTATCAATGTCGTTTTTAGGGTACGATCATGGCTAGGGGTAGGCGTCTCAAATCCTATTTGGATTATGAAAATGCGCTAGGTGACGGCATAGGAGTGGGCTATGGCCAAAGTTATCAGCCCTGGCTTAGAGCTCAGGACGTTAAATCCCGTGGAAACCGTTCGATAGTCTTTGGCCTTAAGACGTTTCGAAACCATCATCTCCTTTCTTCTGTCGAAAGTAACTTTTTCTATCTGGCTGAGTTTAATGACTCGGTGATTGATATCCGGGAACAATTCCCACTCTTTCCTCTCCGGCTTACCCAACAAATAGCAAATCATCTACATTTTCAACATCCTATGGTGAGGGGAGTAAGAGGAGTACCTGTCGAAGTTCTGAATGTTATGACAACCGATTTTTTACTGACCTTGAGAACTCCTGAAGGCGGACTTCGATACAAAGCTATAGGGAAGGTGCGAACAAGTTCCTGATATGAGATCATCATATTCATCCGGAGCGCATCCCAGAGGGACATCATGAGCCATCAACTCACCTTCGCCGATAGTGAATTCAGCACTAAGCGCCGTCAGACCCGAAAAGAGATTTTCCTCTCCCGCATGGAGCAGATTTTGCCATGGCAGAATATGACCGCTGTCATCGAGCCGTTTTATCCCAAGGCGGGCAATGGCCGACGGCCCTATCCGCTGGAGACCATGCTGCGTATTCACTGCATGCAGCATTGGTACAACCTGAGCGACGGTGCCATGGAAGATGCCCTGTACGAAATCGCCTCCATGCGCCTGTTTGCCCGATTATCCCTGGATAGCGCCCTGCCGGATCGCACCACCATCATGAATTTCCGCCACCTGCTCGAGCAGCATCAACTGGCCCGTCAATTGTTCAAGACCATCAATCGCTGGCTGGCCGAAGCAGGCGTCATGATGACCCAAGGCACTTTGGTGGATGCCACCATCATTGAGGCACCCAGCTCTACCAAGAACAAAGAGCAGCAACGCGATCCGGAGATGCATCAGACCAAGAAAGGCAATCAGTGGCACTTTGGCATGAAGGCCCACATTGGTGTCGATGCCAAGAGTGGCCTGACCCACAGCCTAGTCACCACCGCGGCCAACGAGCATGACCTCAATCAGCTGGGTAATCTGCTTCATGGAGAGGAGCAATTTGTCTCAGCCGATGCCGGCTACCAAGGAGCGCCACAGCGCGAGGAGCTGGCCGAGGTGGATGTGGACTGGCTGATCGCCGAGCGTCCCGGCAAGGTAAAAACCTTGAAGCAGCATCCGCGCAAGAACAAAACGGCCATCAACATCGAATACATGAAAGCCAGCATCCGTGCCAGGGTGGAGCACCCGTTTCGCATCATCAAGCGGCAGTTCGGCTTCGTGAAAGCCAGATACAAGGGGCTGCTGAAAAACGATAACCAACTGGCGATGTTATTCACCCTGGCCAACCTGTTTCGGGTGGACCAAATGATACGTCAGTGGGAGAGATCTCAGTAAAAACCGGAAATAACGCCAGAAATGGTGGAAAAAATAGCCTAAATAGGCTGATTCGATGTGTTTGCGGGAAAAAAATCGGCCCAGATCCGCGAAATTTTAATCAGCGAGTCAGCTTGGGAAGAAATGACCTGCTTATTCGCACCTTCCCTAACATTTTCATTATCAGCGATGCGGTGACAATCCCCTGTTTAATTGAGGCTGCCAGGTACAATATTTTATCCCTGCGCGCCTCAATGTCTTTGAGATTCAGGCTGGTTGTTGATATGACGGACTGTTTCCCGGAATAACGCTCGGCCTTTTGATGAATAACCAGCCGCTTCTCATGAATATCCCGGATCCTTGGCGAAAAAGCGAATCCCAGCAGATGCATCAGGGTGAAAACATGCTCAGTGAAGCCCGCTGTATCGGTGTAATGTTCGGTAATTTTCAGATCACTTTCGCATTGCCGCCCGCCGTGACAATATCGGCGGCGAGCGCCTCCAGTTCCGTCTGGCTGCCAGCATGGCGTTGGCACCTATCTCCGCCAGCCGCAGGGCGGCCTCGTGGCCGAAACAACTCGACATGCCAGTGATGACAATCGTGGCGTTTTGCAGACAATTTTTTGCATAACCACACCTCCGGAAACAGAAACCAACGAGTCTTGCGAGCATCAGCTGCACGCCTGCAAGTAATATAACCTCCGGGTCCAGTTGCAGAACACCGAACAGACTAACAAAACGTAGGTGCCAGTTTGCTCTGGCGAAACGGGGTTTAACCTAAAACCGCGGTGGGGAGAAAACCTGCGCCAGGCCAGGCGGCCTGGCGCGAAAATCGCACGCTAACCCTCTTTACCAAAGCCAGTTTGCTGGATAAGCATCAGCATAACGCTGTTGACCCAGCTGTGAGCCAGGCTCTGGCGGTCACTCGCCACGTCAACACGTACCAGTTGCTCTTTGCTGACCGGCGCGGCGGAGATGCCTTCGATCACTACCCGGTACCAGACGGCGGCGGGACGGAGTTCGTTGGCGGGCGCAACCGGGTTCAGCGCCACCGGGCCGCCGTGACTCTGCGCCAGCATCAGATTAGGCAGACGGCGGATGGCGTCGTGGTCGATGGTCACTACCGCGCCTGCGAGCGGCTGCCAGCGGCCCTGCTGATAAACCCGCGCCGTCGCGCCGTCGCGCAGGCGGGCCAGGTCGGTTTCGCTGACCAGCGCCTTCACGCGCCAGCGGTGGGTGTCGATCACGCTTGCGATGCGGGTGCCAGGCGAGACCCAACTGCCGGGGCGCAGGGTCTGCTCAACGTCATGCACCACGCCATCCTCCAGCGCCACCAGCTGGAGCCGCTGAAGCTCAACGGCGCTGGCCCGCTGTTGAATGGCGTACTGGCGCGCCATCTGGTCGGCGACCACCTGCTTCGCCGCGCCGTTTTTATCGAGCGCCATCGCGCCGCGGGCGCTGGTCTGCCACGCCTGGCTTAGCGCCAGCGCCTTATCCTGCTCGTCCGCCGGGACGGGGGCCACCAGTTCAAACAGCTTCTGGCCCGCCTTGACCTGCTGGCCTTCCTGCACCAGCACCTTGTCAAGCTGGGCGGCATAGGGCGTGTAAACCGGCTGCGCCACGCCCGCCTCCATCACGCCGTGCAGGGAGACCTGCCCGGACCAGGGCAGAAAGACCGAAAGCCCCAGCGCGAGTGCGACGGCGACAAGGCGCAGCAGGCGCGCCGGAGCGATTTCCCGGCGGCGCGCGCGCCAGATTTTGAGTTCGCGAAACATCGGTTGCACCACAAAAGTGACTATCTCAATAAAAAACAGCACCAGCCCGAGCGCCTTAAAAAAGGCGTTGTAGACCACCAGCGCGATGCCGACGAACAGCAGTAGCCGGTAAACCCAGGTGGCGAAGGCGAAAAGGGTGAGGAAGCGGGCAAAGGCGGGCGAGACGTTATCCGGGATCGGATCCTCAAGCCCCAGCAGGTGCCAGCGCAGCCAGCGCTTCGCCCAGTTGCCCGCCCGTTCGTGCAGGCCAGGGTAGTCCAGCGTATCGCTGAGAATAAAGTAGCCGTCAAAGCGCATAAACGGGCTGGCGTTCACCGCCACCGTCAGCACCCAGGCGGTGGTGGCGAGAAAGAACAGCGCGCCTTTAACGTTGCCTTCCGGCGCGAAGCTCCAGAACAGCGTCGCCCAGGCCGCCAGCATCAGCTCGGCCATAATGCCCGCGCTGGCGATGGAGAGCCGGTGGCGGGACTGCGACAGCTTCCAGCTCTCTCCGGTATCGGTGTAGGCCATCGGCCACATCACCAGCAGCGCCACCCCCATATGGCCGACGCGTACGCCGTAGCGGGTCGCCATAAAGGCGTGCCCCAGTTCGTGCCAGCATTTGGAGAGGATCAGCGCCACCGCGAAGGCCAGCGCCCCGTTCCAGCTCAGGGCGCCGTGCAGCGCGGCCTCGACGTTATCCCACTGGCGCGCGGCCAGAACGACGCCTGCCAGCGCGGCGACGGCGGTCAGCAGTAGAAACGGCGCGCTGAAAAGCCACTCCACCCACGGCAGCATGCGGCGCAGGGCTTTCTCCGGGCGCACCAGCGGCAGGCGGATAAACAGGTAGCCGTGCAGAATACGCCGCCAGAGCGAGCCGCGCGCTTTGAACGCGCCGCGGCGCAGCAGCTGTTGCTGCTGTAAAAAGCCCAGGAACTGCAACACATCCTGTTCGTCCACCGTCATGGTGGTCTCCTGGCTGATGCTGTCGGCAATCGCCTGCGGCGCGCCGAGCGGCCAGCGGCGCAGCATCTCCAGCTCCAGCCAGCCCAGGCGGAAATAGAGGTTGCGCACCGGGTCGGCCAGATGCCAGGCGGGCGAGCCGTCGCGGTTGTTGCCCGCCGGGTGAATTTTTAGCTCGTCGCGCAGCGGCGGCAGCGGCTGCGGCTGCGCAAGAGCTGTCCCGCCCGCAGGCGGGAGCGTCGCGGCTGTTTGCATATCAGAATCCACACCAGGCGCGCAGCGTCGCCAGCGGACGACGGAAAATCAGATAACCGAGCAGGCTCCAGTCGCCGGAGACGCGGGCCGTGCCCTGCAAGCCGATACGTGCGGCGCTGGACGGGTCGGTTACGGTGCCGCGCAGCAGGTAGCTCGCGACGCCGTTCGGCGCTTCCACCGTCTCGTAACCGGCGTAATCCAGCCGCGCGGTCAGCGGGTGCAGCGGGGCGACCTTAAGAAATACGGTCATCGCCGCGTGCGGGTTCAGGTTGGTGGATTCCGCCGCAGGCGCCCAGGCGCGCACGCCGAGCTTCGTCGGGTCCGCCAGCAGGCCGATGCGCTCGCCGGTCTGTACCGGACGGCCCGCCCAGTCGTCCGGGTCGGTGTAGACAAACACGCCGCTGCTGCGGGCGCGGATCGACAGCTTCTCCAGCTCGCGCTGCAACGAGGCAACCTGCACCTTTTGCTCGCGCCATTTGCCTTCGGTCAGAGCCAGTTCCGCACGGGCGTTCGGGTCTTCAATCGCCTGCTGAGACGCCTGATGCATATTGACGGTGGCGGTCGCCAGCTCCGCCTGAGCAATGGCGAGACGGTTTTTTAGAGTCGTATCATCCAGCTCCGCCAGCACCTGTCCGGCCACGACCGACGTGTTCGGCGGCACCTTCATCTGGTGAATCACCCCGTCGCTCGGCGCGGCGATCACTTCGCTGTTAAGCGAAATCACCTCGGCGGGCACCAGCGTGTATTCCCGAATCGGGATCAGCATAACCAGCAGCAGAAGCAGCAACACGAGACCCGCGCGTCGGCGCACCGTGGCGGGCAGCAGCCGTTGCAGGCGAGAAGGCCGCGCCACCAGCGCCCACCAGGCGTAGCCGTACAGGTTCGCCAGCTGGAGCAGGGCGTATTCGGGGCTTTCGACGCCAAGCTGCGTCGGCCACGGGGTATCGCGGGCCAGCAGCAGCAGGGCGTGCAGCTTGCCGTCCGGGCCGGTCAGCGCCAGCACCCAGACGTGGCCCGGCAGCCATTCGTCCCACTCGCGCGCCAGCGACTCGCTCAGCATTTCCGGCGACAGCGGCATCACGCGGGCAGTTTCCGGCAGCGCGGCGCAGCGCGGCGCGATGTCGCAGGCAACGGCGGCAAGCCACAGCGCGTAGGGGGTATTGCGGTCGGTGTCGCTCAGGCCGGAGTGCGCCGCAAGCTGGGCGCGCCCGGTGGCGGAAACGGCGAGCAGCGCCGCCTGGCGATACTCCACCAGCGAGCGGGTATCGTTACATATCACAAAACCCAGCTCTTCGGGGCTGCGCGCCGCTTTCACGCGCGCCGCGAGAGAATAGAACAGGGCGATGCTCACGAGTTGGTCGTCCCGCTCTGGCACTGCGCCGCCGCTTTCGGGCAGACTGGCGTCGCGCGGCCGCTCATGCCGGGCAGTACGTCCTGGGCGTCGCTGCCAAATTCCGCTTCAATCTCAATCGTCTGGCTCACGGCGTCCACGCGGCCGCTGATGTGGGTGACGGTCATCGGGTAATGCTTGCCGGTTTCACCCACCACCGCGTCAAGCTGCGCGCCGGGCGCAAGCCAGGTGGTCCAGCCTGACGGCACGTTGAGGCGCGCCTTGCGGGTGCCGTTGCTTACAAGATCGATAACCTGCGCGCCTGCGCCGACGCCCTGGCCCTCTTTGACGTAAATACGCGCCACGCGGCCGTCGAACGGCGCGGTAAAGCGGCACTGCGCCAGCTGCGCTTCAAAGATTTTGATCTGGCTGCGGGTGCGGTTCACGTCGGCGGCGGCAAGGCCAACCTCCAGCGCGCCTGCGGAATGCAGACCCTGCAATTTCGCCTTCGCTTCATATTTGATCTGCGCGGCGCTGTACTCGGCGTCTGCCGCGTCGCGACGGGCTTTCAGCTCGCTACAGTCCAGCGTCACCAGCAGTTTGCCTGCCTTGACCGTATCGCCCAGCTCAACGTTGACCTGCGACACGCGCCCGGCCACCACGCTTGATAGCGGGCTTTCCTGGTTGGCCATCACCAGAAAACGCACCGGCGCGGCGCCGTTGTCGGCGGTGGCGTCAGGCGCGCTCTCAGGCGCTGCGGCAACGGCCGCATCCGGCGTTGCGACTGCCCCCGCCGCAGCGGGGGTTGGGTCGGCGGCGAAGGCGCTGGCGCACAGCGCCAGGCCCGTCAGCAGCATGAGCGCGCGGACGCTGCGCCAGCCTTCGTTCACGTTGTTCATACCTGTTCCTGTTATTAAGGGTTACTTGCCGTCATCACGCCGGTGTCGCCTGCCGCTTTATGCAGGTCGGACACCACGGAGAGCGCGGCGGCTTCTGCCAGCGCGCTGACCGAACGGGTGTTGACGTCATTCGGCAGATAGCTGGTGTATTTCTGGTAGGCGACCTGCGCGCCCTGGGCGTTATAGACCGCCATTTCCCACACGCCGCGCTGCGAGCCTGACGCGCGTTCAAGGTTGAGGTTCATTTGCAGTTTCACGCTGTCGGCGCCGTTGCCCTGCACCAGCTGGTTGGCGGCCAGCACATGGGTGACCGACTGATAAATCGCGCTCTTGTTGACGCCCGCTGGCAGGCGGCCCAGGGTGACGCTGACCGGATGGCGGGAAACTACCGCGTCGGCGCTCTGGGTGAAGACCTGCTTCTCGCCCGCCACCAGGCTCTGGTTGATTTCACGCGACAGGGTCGGCAGATCGCTGCTGGTCACCTTTTCCGGCAGCAGGTCGATGCCTACCGAGTTCAGCACGCGGCCATAGGCGGACTGCGCCTGCGCGTAGGAGGCGGCTTCCTGGAAGCGGGAGACGATGGAGCGCGCCTTGGTGCGCAGGGATTCCAGGTCGCTTGAGAGCGAGTTGTCGGAACCGGCGCGGGAGATGCTCGCCAGACGCTGGTCGACGCGGGCGGACTCCTGGGCTATCTGGTAGTCGTACACCGCGAGCTTGTAGCGCTCAACCGAGACGCGCACCTGAGTCAGCACCGCCATGCTCAGCGCCATACGGCGGGCATTGTCGGTGGCCAGGCGCGCGTCGTTGGTGCGGCTGATGGCCGGCGCGCTCAGCAGCTTGAACAGGTTCATGGAAACGCCCACGCCGCCCTGCACCCAGCTGTTGTTGTAGAGGTAGCTGTTGGAGTCGTAGCTGATGCCGCCGAACAGATTCAGGTTCGGGAACAGCGAGGCGATCTGGCGTTTGGTTTCCAGCACGTCGATGCGGGTTTTGTAATCTTCTTCACGCAGCTCTGGGCGGCGTTCCAGCGCCATCTGCTCAAACGTATCAAGCTGGCTTGGCACGCCGGAAAGCGCCGGATTGGCGACGTCCTGTAAGGTGAAGTCGGTGGTGGACGGCAGGTTCAGCAGGGCGGCCAGCTCGCTTTTCGCCATCTGCATCTCCTGGCGCTTCTGGTTCAGCAGCGCCACCGCGTCGAGCAGGGCGCGCTGGTACTCCAGGCCCTCGACCGGCGGCAGAATGCCTGCGCGCTCCGCTTCGCGGGTTTTCTCAAGCGCGGTCTGGATCTCTTCGGCCAGCGGCTGCGCTTCGCTCAGCAGACGCTGTGCGCCCAGCGCGCGCCAGTACGCGTCGCGCACCTCCTGGACAATATTCTGCAATACCTTGCGGCGACGCTCTTCGGCGATGTTGACGTTATCCGCCTGCTGCTTCGCGCGGTAGTAGCTCATGCCGAAATCGAGCACGTCCCAGGAGAAGGTGGCGTCGGCCAGCAGGTGCTCGCGCTCTTCAGAGGTGGACGGACGCAGGCTGACGACCCGGTCTTCGATACCGACGCTGGTGCCGCCGGAATCGTTGTCGCGCCAGCGGTAGCCGGCATCGGTCATCAACTTCGGCAGCATATCCTGCTGGGAGATATCCAGGATGCCGCGCGACAGGGCGGTTTCCATCATCTTCAGGCGGTAGTCGAGGTTGTATTTCAGCGCGCGGGCCATGGCGTCTGACAGGGTCAGCGGACCAGAGACCGGCTGCTGGTCGCGGTACATGGCGGCGCGGTCGGCGCTGACGCGCGCGCCGATTTCATCCTGGGTCAGCGGTTCAGGTTTAATGGTGCCGCAACCGCTTAACAGCAGCGCGGAAACCAGTGCGGCGACAGGGGCGAGCAGAGGCGCAGAACGTACGGCAGTCGGGGTTACGGCAGTTAAAGTCGTCATCATTGTTATGCTTAAAGTGTTGAGTTAACAATCCGGCGGCGCGGCGCCGCCGGTGTAAAAGGTTTTTGGAGTTGCGCGATTAACGATGCGGTGTGGCGCCTCCCACGGTGACCGGTTCCGGCGCGGCGACGCGGTTACGGGCCAGCGCGTCGACCTGCGCCGCCAGTGACGGCGCGCCTGGTCGGGCGGCGGCTTGCGGCACGATCACCACGCCCGGCGCGGCGGCGTGAACCTGCTTCGCATCAGGGGTTTTCTCGCCGCGCTCCTGCTGCACGGTGGTTCTTTCGTTGATGCGCTCGTTAAGCGGCGGACGTTCCGGCGCGTTTTCCAGCACGGGCGCAGGCTGTACGGATTTATTCAGCGAGAAGTGGCTGAAGTGATCGCCCAGCAGCTGCGAACCGATACCGGTGGCGGCGAAGGTGTTCACCACGCTGCGTTGCAGCGTGGTGTTTACCCAGCGGGTAAAGAGAATGCCGTCTTCCAGCACCGGCGTGCCGTTGTCATTCATGCCGCGGCCCAGCTCGGTAATTTTGCGGTTCAGCTCCACCTTGCGAGAGAACTGGTCGCTGTACAAGCCGTAGATTGCGGGCAGGATAAACAGACCCGGCGAATACGGCTGATCGAGCGACAGCTCGTAGTTGGTGTAGTAGCTCGGGAAGTGCTGATCGCCTGTGCGTACCGACTGCGGCGGCGTCACGCCGTGAATAACGATGGTCAGCTGCGCCTGGCTGGTATTGCCGTCGGCGTCGGTAATGGTGTAAGTGAACACCTCGCTCAGGGTGGCGTTGGCGTCCAGCGACGCCACGCGGCTGTTGCTGCGGTTCAGCACATAGCTGTAGTTGCCGCGGGCGTCGAGCGTCAGGGCGCCGAACTCGCCCAGGCTTACGCCGCCGACCGCGCCCGCGCGGTTGAGGTTCACGGAGGAAATCGCGCTCACCGGGCCGCCCGCCGCGGCGCCGTCTGCGCCGATAGCGTCGTTGCTAAAGACGTTGCCCGACGCCGCCTGCTGGCCGCGATCCTGGTCGATGCTGTTGTCGTCCGCTGCCGCGACCGGCGCGTCGTTGAGAATATTGACGCGCAGCAGGCCCGGCGCGCGGGTCTGCTGGCCGTTGACGGAGAACCGAATCTCTTCGCGGGTGGTGGATTCGCCCGGCTGGTTAACCGCCTGGGTCAGCGTGAAGCGGTATTGCAGCGTCGCGCGGCCTTCGCCGTCCACCTGGAAACCGGTGAGCGACAGCACGCCGTCCGGCGTTGCGATATCCACTGGCGCCTGGGCGCTCAGCGCCTGGAGCTGCGCAAGCGTCAGGGTCTGGCCGCCAATGGTCAGGCTTTCCACCGGCTCCAGCGACAGTACGGCCATCGCGCCCGTGGTGGTTTGCGCGCCGCTGGCCGTATCGACCAGACCTGCCTCTTTCACCCACGCCTCGGCTACGGGGTTCACCAGCAGGCGCAGTTCGCCCGTGGCGGTGCCGCCGTCGTTGCCGTCGCTCAGGGTGTAGTTCAACACTGGCGTAAAGCCGGACCAGCCGCTTGCCGGGGTAAACAGATAGCTGCCGTCGCGGTTAACCACCAGCGTGCCCTGGCCCGGGATCGTAATGATGTCCCCCGGCGCGTAGGTCGCGCCGCCGACGGTGATCTCCGCCACGTGCAGCGGGTCGCTGTCCGCGTCGCGGTCGTTGGTCAGCAGATTGCCGCTGACCGGCGTTTCCGGCAGGGTGCTCGCTTTATCCGCCACCGCGACCGGCGGGGTGTTGGTGACCTCAAGCGTGACCTGGGCGGTTTCGGTGACGCCGCCGCTGGTGACGGTATAGGTGAAGGTGTCCTGGCCGACGTAGCCCGCGTTTGGCGTATAAACCAGCTGCCCGTTTTCAATAGCGACGGAGCCGTGCGCGCCCTGGGTCACGCCGGTAATGGCCTGGTCCGGGTTAACGAAGCGGTCGTTGCCGAGCGCGTCAACGGTGACCGGGTCGCCTGCATGGGTGGTGGCGCGGTCATCTTTCACATCCACGACCGGCGTAACGGTGATAACGAGCAACGCGGTAGCGGTGCCGCCGTCGTTGCCGTCGCTGACCGTATAGGTCACCACCGGCGCCGTGCCGTTCCAGTCGGCGACTGGCGTGAAGCGGTAGCTGCCGTCGCGGTTAACGGTCAGCGCGCCGACGCCCGCCAGCTGGACGGTGTCGCCCGGCTGAGCAGTCTGGCCGCCGACGGTAAAGCCCGCAATGTGCAGCGGGTCGCCGTCCGGGTCGCGGTCGTTGGTCAGCAGTTCGCCGCCAATAGCGGTGTCTTCCGGCGTGGTGACGATTTCACCGTCGGCCACCGGCACGGTATTGGTCATCACGACGCTCACGGCGGCGGTTTCGGTGACGCCGCCGCTGGTGACGGTATAGGTGAAGGTGTCCTGGCCGACGTAGCCCGCGTTTGGCGTATAAACCAGCTGCCCGTTTTCAATAGCGACGGAGCCGTGCGCGCCCTGGGTCACGCCGGTAATGGCCTGGTCCGGGTTAACGAAGCGGTCGTTGCCGATCGCATCAATCGTCACCGGCACGCCTGCGTGGGTGGTGGCGCTGTCATCTTTCACGTCCGCTACCGGGGTGACGGTGATGGCGAGCGTCGCGGTAGCGGTGCCGCCGTCGTTGCCGTCGCTGACCGTGTAGGTTACTACTGGCGCCGTGCCGTTCCAGTCGGCCACCGGCGTAAAGCGGTAGCCGCCGTTGCGCTCAATGGTCAGCTCGCCGACGCCCGGGAGCCGCGCGGTATCGCCCGGCTGATAAGTCTGGCCGCCGACGGTGAAGCCCGCGATAAACAGCGGATCGCCGTCCGCGTCACGGTCGTTGAGCAGCAGGTCGCCGCGCGCCTCGTAATCTTCCGGCGAAGCCACTGTCTCGCCCGTTGCGACCGGCACGCTGTTGGTCAGGGTGACGGTGACGTTGGCGGTTTCGCGAACGCCGCCGCTCTCCACGGTGTAGGTGAAGGTATCCTGGCCGACATAGCCTGCCACAGGACGATAAACCAGCTGGCCGTTTTCAATGGTCACCGAGCCGTGCTGGCCCTGATCCACATCGATAATCGCTTTGTCGGCATTGCTGAAACTGTCGTTATGCAGTGCATCGATAGTGACCGCAACACCCGCATGGGTGCTGGCCGTATCGTCCTTCGCGTCCGCCACCGGCGTTACGCTAAAGGCGAGCGTGGCGGTGGAGACGCCGCCGTCTTTGCCGTCGCTGATGGTGTAGGTCGCGGCAGGCGGCACGCCGTTCCAGTCGGCCACTGGCACAAAGGTGAAGCTGCCGTCGGCGCGGATCGTCAAATCGCCATAGCCTGCCAGCGTCGCGGTGTCGCCCGCGAGGTAGCGGGTGCCGCCGACGGTAAACTCCGTCACGGCGAGGGCGTCGCCATCGTCATCGTGGGCGTTAGTCAGCAGGTTCTGCGCCGCAGTGCTGTTAAGCGTGGTGTCTTCCGGCGTGGAAATCGTCGGTACGCTGGTCAGACGCGGCGCCACGTTGGTGACGTCCACGGTAACGGTCGCGGTTTCGGTTTTGCCGCCGCTGGTGACGGTGTAGTCGAAGGTGTCGCTGCCGACATAGCCCGCGTTCGGGCGGTAGACGAGCGTGTTGTTCTCAATCGTCACCGTGCCGTGGGCGGCAGCGGTGACGCCGGTAATCGTCTGGTCGCTGTTGCTGAAGCTGTCGTTGTCGAGCGCGTCGATCACCACCGGCACATCGGCATGGGTGCTGACGCTGTCGTTGACCGCATCCGCGATCGGGTTGACGGTAAGTAAGAGCGTCGCCACGCTAAATCCGCCGTTGCCGTCGCTTACCTGGTAAAGGATCGGCTGCACGGCGCCGTTCCAGTCGGCGACTGGCACAAAGGTATAGCTGCCGTCGGCGTTAATGGTCAGGTCGCCCATGCCTGCAAGCGTCGCGGTCTGGCCCGCCGCGTAAATCTGCGTACCGGTACTGAACTGCGTGATGGCAAGAGCATCATTGTCATCATCGCTGTCGTTAGCCAGCAACCCGGTGGCGGCGCTGCGCGTCAGGGTAGTGTCTTCCGCAGTCCACGTAAAATCATCGTGCGCCACCGGCGCAATGTTGGCGATGGTGACATTAACGGTCGCGGTTTCCGTTACGCCGCCGCTGGTGACGGTATAGGTAAAGCTGTCAGTGCCGTTAAAGCCCGCGTTCGGGGTATAGCGCACCTTGCCGTTTTCAATCGCCACCGAGCCGTTATTGCCCTGGGTGACGGCGGTAACGGCTTTGTCGCTGTTGCTGAATCTGTCGTTCGCCAGCACGTCGATGACTTTCGCCACGCCCGCGTGGGTGGTGGCGTTGTCGTCAACGGCGTCAGGGATCGCATTGTACTGAATGGTGAGCGTCGATGTGACGCTGCCGTTATCCCGGCCGTCCGTTGCCGTGTAGGTCACCACCGGTACGTTGCCGTTCCAGTCAGCCACCGGAATAAACGTCACGCTGCCGTCAGAAGTAATAGTCAGGCTTCCGTACCCCGCCAGATTGGCCGTCTCGCCTGCCTGCCAGGTGGTACCGTTGACGGTAAAATCGGTCACCGTCAGGGTGTCGCCGTCGGCGTCGCTGCTGGTATCTAATAAAAGGCCAGGGATACCGATCGGCGAGTCTTCACCGTTAATCGCTGTCCAGTGGGGCAGCGTCGGCGCGCTGTTGGTCAACGTCAGATAAACCGTGGCGGTCTCCTCGATACCGCCGCTGGTGACGGTATAGGTGAAGCTGTCGTTGCCGACGTAGCCGCTGGTCGGGGTGTAAACCACCTGGCCGTTGCTGATGCTAACCGTACCGTGCGCGCCGTCGGTGACGCCGGTAATCGCTTTGTCGCCGTTGGTGAAGCCGTCGTTGGTCAGGACATCGACCGTGACCGGGGCGCCCGCATGGGCTGTCCGGCTGTCGTCATGGGCGTCCTGCACCGGCGTGACGGTAATATCGAGGGCGGCGGTTTGCACGCCGTTGTCGCGCCCGTCGGTGACCTCATAAGTGACCTGCGGCACGCTGCCGTTCCAGTCGGCGACCGGAACAAAGGTATAGCTGCCGTCGGCGTTGATGGTCAGCGCGCCATAGCCCGCAAGCGTCGCGGTCTGGCCTGCGGCCCACGTCGTTGCGCCCACCGTAAATGCGCTGACTTTCAGCGTATCGCCGTCCGGGTCGCTGGCGCCGTTCAGCAGATTCTGCAAAGCCGTGCTGGTCAGCGTCTGGTCTTCCGCTGTGCTGGCGGTTTTGCCGACAACCCCGGTCGGCGCACCGTTCGTTAACGTTACGGTGACGTTCGCGGTTTCGGTTTTGCCGCCGCTGGTAACGGTATAAGTGAAACTATCGGTGCCGACATAGCCGTCGTTCAGGGTGTAAACCACCTTGCCGTTGCTGACGGTTACCGTACCGTGCGCGCCGTTGGTGGTGGCGGTAATGGCTTTGTCGCTGTTGGCGAAGCTGTCGTTATTAAAGACATCAATCACCAGCGGGTCGCGCCCGTGGCCGGTCTGGCTGTCGTTAAACGCATCCTGCACCGGCGTAACGGAGATATCGAGCGTCGAGGTGACGTCGCCGTTGGTGCGACCGTCGGTGATGGTGTAGGTCACCTGCGGCACGTTGCCGTTCCAGTCGGCGACCGGAACAAAGGTATAGCTGCCGTCGGCGTTGAGGGTCAGCGCGCCGTAGCCCGCAAGCGTGGCGGTCTGGCCGGCGGCCCAGGTGGTATTGCCCACCGTAAACGATTTCACCGTCAGCGCGTCGCCGTTCAGGTCGCTGGCGCCCGTCAGCAGATTTTCGCCGTTGGTAAGCGTTGTGTCTTCCGCCGTGCTGCCGGTTTTAGCCAGGCCGACCTGCGGCGCGTCGTTGACCAGAGTGAGGGTGACCGTCGCGGTTTCGGTTTTGCCGCCGCTGGTGACGGTATAGGTGAAGGTATCGGTGCCGACATAGCCGCTGGTCGGCGTGTAAATCACCTGGCCGTTGCTGATGCTAACCGTACCGTAAGCGCCGTTGGTCTTGCCGGTAATCGCTTTATCGCCGTTGCTGAATTTATCGTTGGCGAAAACGTCGATGGTCACCGGCGTACCCGCGTGGGTCGTCAGGCTGTCGTCAAAGGCGTCTTTTACCGGCGTGACGGTTATCTTCAACTGCGCCGTGGTCGCGCCGTTGGTGCGGCCATCAACCACCCGGTAGGTCACCGTCGGCACCGTACCGTTCCAGTCGGCGACCGGGACAAAAGTATAGCTGCCGTCGGCGTTGATGGTCAGTTTGCCATACCCGGTGAGGTCGGCGGTCTGGCCTGCGGTAAACACCGTGCCGACGCCGCTGACGGAGTAGTTAAGAATGCTCAGCGTATCGCCATCAGGGTCGGAATCGTTCAGCAGCAGGTTTTGCGCGGCGGAGCTGGTCAGCGTCGTATCTTCCGGCGTGCTGACGTTTTCACCCTGGGTGACCGGGGCGGCGTTATTCATCTGAATCGTGACCGTCGCGGTTTCGGTCACGCCGCCGCTGGTGACGGTATAGGTGAACGTATCGCTGCCGACGTAGCTCGTGGTGTTAGGGGTATAAATCACCTTGCCGTTGTCGATAACCACGGAACCATAAACGCCCTGGGTGACCGCCGTGATCGCTTTATCGCTGTTGCTGAAGCTGTCGTTGCCCAGCACGTCGATGGTTTTCGCCTCGCCCGAATGGGTGGCGGCGGTGTCGCTCACCGCGTCCGCCACCGCTGTAATGCTCATGCTGATGCTCTGCGCCGTGCTCCAGTGGCTGGTCTGGCCGCTGTTGAAGGCGCTTTGCAGATCCTGCGTGCTGCCCGCGGCGCTGACGCCGGTATCGGCGGAACTGGTGCTGTCGGAGACGCGCACCGTCAGGCCGCCCGGCACCGCGCCGTTGTAGTCGGCCAGCGGCACAAAGCGCAGCTGGGTCGAGTCGAGCAGCACCAGCGCGTTGGTTTCGCTGTAGCTTGTGCCAAGCGCAGTCCAGGTCGTGCCGTTGGTAGAGTACTCCCAGTGGCCGAGGCTTGCGTCGGTGGTGTTGCCGACGATCGCCACATAGCCGATAGCGCCGCTGGCGTTGCCGCCGATAGCGCCGCTGGCGTTGCCGCCGTCAGCAATTCCCGTCTGGTTGTCGGCGGCGTCGCTGTAGCTGCCAAGAATAGAGGTCAGCGTTTTGCCAACTGGCGTATCTTCCTGCATGGTCAGCGGCGTCGCGCTAATCGTCGGACGGTCGTTGACGTTAGTGACGCTGGTTGAGAGGGTGACCATCGCTGCGCTATAGCGTGAACTACTGCCGTTGGTTGCCGTTGATACAGTCTGGCCGCTGGTCAGCGACCCTGTCGTTGCGGTGGTGTCGCCGTTGTTGTTGGTTTCCACCAGACGTACTTTCAAGGCAGCAGGCGTCCCGAAGAAGTCAGCGGCAGGTACAAAGCGGACTTTGGCCGTTGCATCCAGCAGCAGGGCGTTGGCGTCGGTGCGGCTGCCAATGGCAGCCCAGGTCGTGCCGCCATCGGTGGAGTATTGCCATTCGCCCTGCGCGCTGTTGACTGACAGGTTAGTGATAGCCACGCCCCAGAAACTGTCAGCGCTGGTGCCGCCGGTTGCCGTAATGGACGCATTGTTGACCTGATCGTTCGGGTCCGAGAAGTTACCGGCAAACAGGTTGGCAATGGTGTCGCCGGTAATCGCTGCGGCGCTGGTGTCTTCGCTCACCGGGGCCAGCGTCTGGGTAGCGCCGACCAGCACGACCGGGGCATCGTTCGACGGTTTCACGGTCACGCTAAAGGTACGGGTGGTGACCAGCGCGGCGGAGGTGTCATCGGCGTAGCTGATGTCGCCCGGGTTCGCGTTCGGGTTATTGCTGTCGCCGGTAAGCGTGGTCGGGCGGCTGCCGTGGTTGGCGTTATCGTTCACCACTACGGTGACGTTAAAGGTGCCGTTCCAGTCGGCGGCGGTGACGCCCGCGTTGGTCGGCAGGTTCACCGTCAGGTTAGCGAGGCGGCTGTTGATCTGCGAAAGCGTGCCGGTAAGTGTGAAGCTGGTGGTGTTGACGCCGCCCGCATCAACGGTGCCGCCCGTCCCGCCAATCGTTTTAAAGGTAAAGCCGCCCGGCAGAGTGACCGTCACCGTCAGGCTGGCGCTGTCGGCGTCCGGGTCCGCCACGGTAATGGCGGGCAGGGCGACGGTCGTTGAGCCTTCGTTGACTGACTTGTCCGTCACCGTGATGGTCGCCGGATCGTTGACGTCGCTTGTGAAGACGCTGCGCCATGCGGTACTGACGTTCTGGCTCAGGCCGGAAGGCAGCGCGCCGTAAGGGTCGATAGCCGTGGTCGGCACCGCCGCGACGCCGGTGACGGCATCGTTCTGGCCGCCGTTGGCGCTGTTGGCGCTTGTCAGGTTGCCAGAGGCGTCGCGCAGGCGATCGTCGGCAATCACTTCCACACGCCAGGCGTTATCGGCGTTCGACAGGGCGGAGCCGGTCATGGCGACGGTCAGCGCCGCCAGGTACGCGTTCACCTGGCTCAGCGTGCCGCGGATCACCAGTGCGGACTCGCTGCCGTTATAGACGCTGTCAATCGTCACGCCGGACGTTGTGTTGCCGGAGCTAATGGTGATGTCGGATACGCCGGCGTTACTGTACTGCGCGGCGGTCATCGGCACGCCGCTGGCGTCGGTGATGCGCACCGTCACCTGCATAAAATCGGTTTCGCCGTCGGCGATATTGCCGCCGTCGGTGTAATCCGGGTCGGAAATCACAAAGCCGCCGACTTTGGTGCCGTCGACTACCGCCGGATCGCTGTTGAGGTAAACCGTACCGCCCGTTGCAGAGACAACCGGCGCGTCGTTCACCGGCACAATGGTGAGGTTCAGCGTCTGGTCGGCCGGGTCGGCCTGCACGGTGTCGCCGATATGCGAGTCGCCGTCGTCCAGATGCAGGGTGATGGTGACATCGCCCGCCGCTGCGCCGTTCAGGTCGTGGTTGACGTTGGCGCCGCTCTGCCAGGTGAGGCCGAGCGCCGCGTCGTTCAGCAGCGCTTCAATGTCGCTGGCGCGACCGGTCAGCGTCAGCGTGCCGGAGTTGTCGCCGGAAATCGTAACCGGCTGGCTGCCGGCGGCGCTGGCGGTGGCGCTGGTGTTCACGTCCGCGCCGCCGATGCCGAGGGTGCCGGACGGCGCGGTGATGGTGACGGTCACCGGCGTGCCGAAGGCGGCGGATTCGGTGTCCTGCACCACGATATTGCCGCCGATAAAGCTTGCCTGATCTTCATAAACGGTACGGTCCAGGTTGGTCACGGTCAGCGTGCCCGGATCGTTGATTTCCGAGGCGCGAATGGTGACGGACGCCGCGCTCAGGTTGCCGCTTTTTTCCGGTACGGAGGCGCTGTACCAGTTGTACTCGGTGGCGTCGACGGCGGTGGCCGCCGCGCCTCTGCCAGGCGTCGCGGGCTGGTTCAGCGTGCCGCCGTTAGCGCCTGCCGTCAGCGTGCCGCTTGCGTCGCGCAGGCGGTCATCGGCGATAGTCTGCACCTGATAGGTGGCGTTGCGGTCGGTTCTGAAGGTCACCGTCAGGCCCGCCAGCGCCGCGTTCACCTGGGCGCGGGTGCCGCTCAAGACCAGATAGTCGTGCTGGCCGCCGTGGGCGGTAGAGATCGTCGCGCCGCTGCCGGTCGCGTAACCCAGGGTCACGTCGCTGTATTCGCTGGCCACGAAGGCGCTGCCGTCCGCATGCAGCAGACGCACGGTCACCTGCAAATAATCGCTCTCGCCATCGGTCACGCCGTCTGTCAGATCCCCATCTTTGACCGAGAAGCCCGGCAGGGCGTTGCTCGTCGCCGTGGCGCTGGCGATGTTCTTGATGCCCGACGGCGCGGTCACTTCCGGCGCGTCGTCGGTCGGGCGGGTGTAGATCCAGAACGCGTTGCCGGTCTGCTCTTTGTCGCCGTCAGAAATCGTGAAGGTGAACTTATCGTCCGGGGTGGCGGGTTCGCTGTTGCCGCTGCCTTCGGTGCCGTCGTTCAGGTAGTAAATGTACCCGTTCGCCACATCCTGCTGGGTGAAGGAGGAGCCTTTGCCGATGGGGCTGAAGTTCACACCATCTTTGGAATAGGCCAGGGTGCCGTGGGTCGGCGCGCCGGTGATGGTGTACTGCACCTGCATTGAGCTGCTGTCGGAATCGTAGGCTTGCAGCATGGCGCTGGTTATCTGGCCATAGCTTCCTTCGGTGACGTACAGCGGGTTGTTGACTGGCGTGCCGCCAATCAGGTTCGGCGAGCCTGCGGTCACCGTCGGGTCGGCCTGGGTCGGGTCTTTGGCGATCTGCGGCGCGTCGTTGACGTTAGTTATCTGGATTTTCACCGTCGCGTCGCTGGCGGAGGTGGCGCCCCAGCGGTCGGTGGCCGATACGGTAAAGGTGGTGGAGCGCACTTCCGAGCCGTCGCTGACGAAGCGCAGCCCGGTGGTCGAGGCGCTGGCGGTAAGCAGCGAGGCGTTGAGCGTCTGGCCGACGGTAACGTCAACCCACTGCGAGCCGTTGTAGTATTGCAGCGTGCCGCCGTCCGGCAGCGTTTTGATGGTGAACTTCAGGGCGTTGGCGTCGGTCGCGTCGTTGTTATAGGCATAGTTGTTGGCGCTGGCGCTGCCGTCTTTGATCGTCGCGCTCTCTTCCAGCCCGTTGCTGCTGTTGGCGTCGTCCGGGTCGCTTATCGCTATCTGGCCGGTGGTCAGGTAAGCGGTTTCGCCTTCGGCGGTTACGGTGGAGGAGGGGCCGGTTACCACCGGCAGATCGTTCACTGGCGTGACGTAGATGTTCAGCGTCGGCGTCCAGATATCGGTCACCGGGTTGCCGTTAGCATCGAGCTTGGTCAGCCCCGCCGAGACAGAGAACGCCGCGGCGTAGACAAAGGTCTCTCCGCCGTCGTGCTGGAAGCGAATATTGCCGCTGTCGAGGTCGGCCTGCGTAAAGGTGGCGTATTCGCCGAGCGTCACCCAGCTGCCGCCGACATTTTTTTGCAGCTCGCCGCCCGTTGCGCCGTTCGAGAAACCAAGGAAGGTATAGACCACCTGCGAGGCGTCCACGCCCGTGGCGGTGTAGCTCAGGCCCGGCACGCTGGAGAAGTCGCCGCTGGTGCCGTTCAGTACGAGGATGCCGCCTTCTTCCACTTCGCCGCGGGCGTAGCCAGAGGTGAAGTCCACGCCCGCCCAGGTGGAATCGCGGTTGGTAATGGTGGTGACGCGATCCGGAATCGTGCCGGGACCGCCGCCCGTGACCACCGCAAGGCCGATGGTAAAGGTAAAGCTGGTCAGCGTTTCGGTGCCCGGCGTGTACACGCCGCCGATGCGGCTGTAGGTCGTGCCGTCGGCGTTCCAGCGCAGCGCAGCGGTGTTGTCCACCACCACAAAGTTGAAGCTGTCGGTGTCACCCGATGCGCTGGCGCTGGCGTACTGCACGTACTGCACTTTGCCGTCGACGATATCCTGCATGGTGAAGGTGCCGCCGTTTTGCAGGCGGTAGCCGTCCAGCGTCAGGTAACCGTGGGTGAGCTTGCTGTCGTCAACGATAAAGCTGAGGTGGTTATCGGTGGAATCCACGTCGCTTGCGCCGATCATCGCAGACGTAAGGGTGACGGCGTTCGCCAGATCGTCCACCTGCGCGTGCAGCGTTACGTTGTCCAGAGTCGGGTCGTCATCCACCGGGCGCACGGTCAGGGTAATGGTGCCGTCGGTGCTGGCCGGCACGCCGGTGCCGCCGCCCTGGTCGGTGACGCGTACGCCAAAGCTGTCGGTGCCCTGGTTTTCACTGCCGTCGTTAGCATAGGTCAGCAGATTGCGATCGGCATAGTCAAAGGTCTGGCCGACGGTGACGGCGACGCCGTTAAACCAGAGCGTGCCGTGGGTCGGCAGGGCGGTAATGGTGAGAGTCAGCGTTGTGTCGCCCGGATCGCCGCCGCCGTCCGCCTCTATATACTGGCCGACGTTGCCGGTGTTGACCGCATTGTTGGGCTGGCCTTCAAAGACCACGCCGCTGCCGCTAAGGGTCGGCGCCTGGTTCTGCGGGGTAATGTTCAGCGTGACGTGGACGGTATCGGACTGCGCCTTCGGCGTCGCGCCGTCGTTGATGACCGCCGTAAAGCCGTCGGCGGCGTTCTGGTCTGCGCCCGTGGCGGTGTGGACATACTTCACCTTGCCGTCGATCAAATCCTGCTGGGTAAAGATAGAGCCGACGCCCATCCGGTCGCCGTTCAGCGTCAGATAGCCATACTGCGGCAGGTCGGTCAGACCATAGACAATCTGCACGGGCTGCTGGGTGCCCGCCGTTACTTCCGCATCGATGGCGTTAAGGGTCACGGTGGTGATGACGCTGCCGCCCGATTCGATCTCCGGCACGTTCTGGGTGGCGTCGGCCACGCTTACCGGGTCGTTCGACGGGGTCACGGTCACATCGATGGATTTGCTGGTGCTGACGCCCGCGCTGTCGCGCACCGTGACGTCCAGCTTGCCGCTGGCGCCGGTGTTGCCAAGCTCGACGTCAGCGGAGGTAAAGGTGATGCTGTTAAGCCAGGCCTGCGCTTCGCTGGCAGTGCCGGTCATGGTCAGCGAAGCGTTGCTGGTCTGGCTGTCGCTGAGTTTGCCGATGGCGCTGTTGCTCAGGCTCACCGTGACTATGACGGTTTCGCTGGCGTCCGTGGTGCTGACCTGCCAGCCGCTGAGCGTGGCGGTATCGGCGCCTGCGGCGTTAAGGCTGCTCGGCTCGGCGACGGTGATGCCTTTTTCCGGCGCGGTGACTTCCGGCCCGGCCAGCAGGCCGTCGTAATCAAAGGCGAAGGTTTTCGCTTCAATGCTGCCGGTATGGTTTTCCAGCACCCAGTCGCCGGAAAGCGCCGCGCTGCCGGTCATGTCGCTGGAGGCCGCCACGTCCGCCTGAGTCAGTTCGGCGAAGCGGGTGATAAAGGCGTTATCCTGGGCGGAGACGTCGCAGCCGTAAAGCAGGATGTCGCCGCTGTCGCTAAGGCTCGCGCCGATAGCGCTGAGCTGTGAAGACCACGCCGAGAGGTTGTCCGCCGTCAGCACATCGGTGCCAAGCGTAATGGCGTCGGACGCGCCGTGGCTCAGAATATGAATGGCGGAAATATTGGTTTTGCCTTTCAGCGCGTCGGCAAGCTGGCTCAGACCCGAGCTGTTTTCATCGATAATCACCACCTGGCTGCCCTGCGGCACCTGGTCCACCAGCGACTGCCAGCCGGAGATATGCTGGTCTATTACATAGACTTCGCTGGCGGCGCTGCCCGGTTTTTCGCTTGCGGCGTCGGCTGTGGCGGCGTGGGGAATATCCAGCGCCTTCGCGGGTTCGGTGGCGCTTTCATGGTGCACCAGATCGCTTGCCGATGCCTCATGGATGGCGGTTTCAGCCAGAGCGGCTCCATCAAAAAGCTGGCGAGACTCAAGAGCAAAACGATGCGCACGCGGACGTAAACGACGGTTCTTTATTGTAGTCATAGGTTTACTGCTCTTAAAAAATAGAGTGACTGGATAAATATTCTGAGTTCAGCGTTGCCAGGAGCGTACACCATGTCGCCAGGCCAGAGGAGGGCAAACAGGGGATATATTCATCGAAATTATCGAATGGACGCTTAGCGCTCGAAGAATAAATAAATCTTAAAGGACAAACAAGACAGCGCCCTGCCAGCCCTGAAAAAACCAATACGACGAAAGGCTTAACCGTAAGCAAAATTTTATAATTAATTTCATTAGCTTAGCATTTGAATACTTTTAAAACAACTCGCTTTTAGTAACAATTAAGCAACGCTGAAAACCGAAAAGGTAAAGCAAAAGTTCGGCGCATTAGAATTAAATACTAACTTCATGAAAAATTCAGGTTATTATTTTATTAATTCCCGTTACCGCATTAGTGAATTATGATTTTTTATAAATTGCGCAAAAAAAAGAGCAAAATCTGCTTGGCCTCTCAATATTAGGGAAGGTGCGAACAAGTTCCTGATATGAGATCATCATATTCATCCGGAGCGCATCCCAGAGGGACATCATGAGCCATCAACTCACCTTCGCCGATAGTGAATTCAGCACTAAGCGCCGTCAGACCCGAAAAGAGATTTTCCTCTCCCGCATGGAGCAGATTCTGCCATGGCAGAATATGACCGCTGTCATCGAGCCGTTTTATCCCAAGGCGGGCAATGGCCGACGGCCCTATCCGCTGGAGACCATGCTGCGTATTCACTGCATGCAGCATTGGTACAACCTGAGCGACGGTGCCATGGAAGATGCCCTGTACGAAATCGCCTCCATGCGCCTGTTTGCCCGATTATCCCTGGATAGCGCCCTGCCGGATCGCACCACCATCATGAATTTCCGCCACCTGCTCGAGCAGCATCAACTGGCCCGTCAATTGTTCAAGACCATCAATCGCTGGCTGGCCGAAGCAGGCGTCATGATGACCCAAGGCACTTTGGTGGATGCCACCATCATTGAGGCACCCAGCTCTACCAAGAACAAAGAGCAGCAACGCGATCCGGAGATGCATCAGACCAAGAAAGGCAATCAGTGGCACTTTGGCATGAAGGCCCACATTGGTGTCGATGCCAAGAGTGGCCTGACCCACAGCCTAGTCACCACCGCGGCCAACGAGCATGACCTCAATCAGCTGGGTAATCTGCTTCATGGAGAGGAGCAATTTGTCTCAGCCGATGCCGGCTACCAAGGAGCGCCACAGCGCGAGGAGCTGGCCGAGGTGGATGTGGACTGGCTGATCGCCGAGCGTCCCGGCAAGGTAAAAACCTTGAAGCAGCATCCGCGCAAGAACAAAACGGCCATCAACATCGAATACATGAAAGCCAGCATCCGTGCCAGGGTGGAGCACCCGTTTCGCATCATCAAGCGGCAGTTCGGCTTCGTGAAAGCCAGATACAAGGGGCTGCTGAAAAACGATAACCAACTGGCGATGTTATTCACCCTGGCCAACCTGTTTCGGGTGGACCAAATGATACGTCAGTGGGAGAGATCTCAGTAAAAACCGGAAATAACGCCAGAAATGGTGGAAAAAATAGCCTAAATAGGCTGATTCGATGTGTTTGCGGGAAAAAAATCGGCCCAGATCCGCGAAATTTTAATCAGCGAGTCAGCTTGGGAAGAAATGACCTGCTTATTCGCACCTTCCCTAAGAGAAGGGGACGGCCGTTTTGAAATAGCCTGTGAATTTGATGACCTGCCCGATTTTATCATGATCGACGACAGGGTGCAGACCACGCTCGCCTCAGAACATCTGCTGAATGAGGACGGCAATTTTGAAATCGTCAAAACGTTTAAAGCAACGACCTCAGGAAAACCGGAGCAGACCTGCATCCGCTGCATCCACCCGGATGAGGAGCCCCTGAGAAATTTACTGGGCATGAAAATTTCTGAGCTCAAGGCGGTGGGAAAAGAAGTTGAAAAAAATGTGGCGGATAAACGCACTGCATCGTTATGGCGTCAGGCCATCAGGGAAGCCGCAGCCCCCTATACCTGTTCGGAAATTATGCTGGATGTCGATAAAGAGTTCGGAACCGACACAAAATCATTATGGGGTAAGATCCTCGATTTGCTGCCCACGTATGCGATTTTCAAAGCCGACAGGGAAAGCA
Source organism: Hafnia paralvei (assembly GCF_020150375.1). Lineage (NCBI taxonomy): Bacteria > Pseudomonadati > Pseudomonadota > Gammaproteobacteria > Enterobacterales > Hafniaceae > Hafnia > Hafnia paralvei. The sequence continues at coordinate 71,239 of NZ_CP083738.1, forward strand.
GCGACGGGGATTCCGAAGCTAAAAACCCCTTACAGCAGGCCGTAAAAGACGCTCAGGCTGCGCTGCAGGACAAAATTACAGCGCTGGAAAATGAGATTCAGGACAGCGCCCTGGATGTCGCACAGAGAACGCTGGATAAATTACGTGAAATGGCCCCCGAACTCGCCAGTGAACTGACTCCACGATTTAAGGAGAAACCCAAGTGGACCTTCAATTTCACCCTGGACGGGGAAAATGGCATCCCCATCAATAAGCGCGGCAGCGGGATAAGGAGGCTTATCCTGTTGAATTTTTTTCGGGCTGAGGCTGAAAAGAATGTCGCGGGGACGCCCAGAAATGTGATTTATGCCATAGAGGAGCCTGAAACGTCACAGCATCCGAACTATCAGATGATGCTGATGAAAGCGTTACTGGCACTGGCAGGCCAGCCGCACCGTCAGATTATCGTCACCACCCATGTCCCGGCGCTGGCCGGATTAATCCCTGTCGAAGGCGTACGTTATGTTACCCGAAATGAGGCGGGTGAACCCGTAGTAAAAATGCCGGATGACGCAGTGCTGAAGGAAGCCACTGAAAGCCTGGGGGTGCTGCCAGAGACCGGTATGGAAAGGGCGCAGGGGATTGTTCTGGTAGAGGGAAAGTCGGATGTTACTTTCCTGAGGCATGCGGCCAGTTCATTAAAACAGTCAGGTGCGCTGCCAGCCTCTCTGGAGGACGTGAAAATAGTGCCAGTCCTCATAGGAGGGTGTGGTAGCGTCAAACACTGGGTTACATTGAATCTGGCCAAAGATCTGGGGCTTCCCTGGTGCGTATTTCTGGACTCCGATATTGGGGGAGACCCTGCACAGGTTCTGTCCATCCAGAAGCGTAAAAAAGAAGTAGAGGAGGCCGGTAAGGTATTTTTCGCTACGCGCAAACGTGAGATAGAAAACTATCTGTGCCCGGATCTTATCGAGGAAATTACTGGTGTAGCCGTCACGTTTACGGACACCTGTGACGCTAAAAAAATAATCGGCCGGGCTGTGGGAATGAAACCCGATAATGTACTAGATAAATTCTGGCCTCAGATGACATCAGAAAGAATCATCTCAAGATCAACCTATCATGACGGAACGCAGGAGAGAAGCGAGCTGGTTGAGATCCTGAGCGACATTGTATCCATGACGAGATAATGTATTAAATAAGCATCTCAGGTGCATATATTCCGGTCCTCAACAAAGGACCGGAGTACAGAGTAGTAAAAACCCGCAATTAATCGGGTTTGAATTATATAAAGATTAACGGTGATGCTGCCAACTTACTGATTTAGTGTATGATGGTGTTTTTGAGGTGCTCCAGTGGCTTCTGTTTCTATCAGCTGTCCCTCCTGTTCAGCTACTGACGGGGGGGTGCGTAACGGCAAAAGCACTGCCGGACATCAGCGCTATCTCTGCTCTCACTGCCGTAAAACATGGCAACTGCAGTTCACTTACACCGCTTCTCAACCCGGTACGCACCAGAAAATCATTGATATGGCCATGAATGGCGTTGGATGCCGGGCAACCGCCCGCATTATGGGCGTTGGCCTCAACACGATTTTCCGCCATTTAAAAAACTCAGGCCGCAGTCGGTAACCTCGCGCATACAGCCGGGCAGTGACGTCATCGTCTGCGCGGAAATGGACGAACAGTGGGGCTATGTCGGGGCTAAATCGCGCCAGCGCTGGCTGTTTTACGCGTATGACAGGCTCCGGAAGACGGTTGTTGCGCACGTATTCGGTGAACGCACTATGGCGACGCTGGGGCGTCTTATGAGCCTGCTGTCACCCTTTGACGTGGTGATATGGATGACGGATGGCTGGCCGCTGTATGAATCCCGCCTGAAGGGAAAGCTGCACGTAATCAGCAAGCGATATACGCAGCGAATTGAGCGGCATAACCTGAATCTGAGGCAGCACCTGGCACGGCTGGGACGGAAGTCGCTGTCGTTCTCAAAATCGGTGGAGCTGCATGACAAAGTCATCGGGCATTATCTGAACATAAAACACTATCAATAAGTTGGAGTCATTACCAAGATTAACCGACTCCCGCGCCCAGGAACGATGTAAAATCACGCTTGTCGTGACATTTCTACAATGTTTACTTTTGACTATCAAGCCATTTATTCATCTGCTCAATTTCACCTTTTTGAGCTTTAATGATGTCCTGCGCGAGCTTTCTCATTTTCGGATCTTTTCCGTATTTGAGCTCGGTCTCAGCCATTGCTATTGCCCCTTCATGGTGCGCTACCATGCCTTTCGCAAAAGCCTTGTCGGGATCGGGCTCATTTACGGCAGCCATCATTTTGTCATGCATGTCTTTCATGCCAGCCATATATTCCTGTGACGAAGCCGAGGTAGACATATCAGTCATTTTCATTTCTGAATGTTCTGCTGAAATCGCTGGCAGGGATAACATTAATACTGCAAATAAAGTGTTTCTGGCTTTCATAAAAAATATCCTTTTAGCGTTGATGCCCGTTAACTGTAGCAGAATCTGATAAAAATGCCGCCTGTAGGGGGCAAAGATGTTGCCATATATCCGGTTACGGAAAAATCTATCAAGGAAATAAGGACAGCACAGATACTTCCCTCGCCGTCAGCCTGCACTGAGCATGCGACGATGCGCTTCGGCCATGGCCTGATGTGGGCCAGACTGACCGTTATTCATAAATTCATGGGCAACTGCAGCTCTTTCATGCTCATTCATTGCCGCTAATGACTTCGACGGCCCGGTAGGGGAAACGGTCTGACTTCCCATCATCCTCTGATGACTTTCCACCATTTTCTGGTGCGCATCCGCCGACCCGTTCGTCATGGTTTCATGAGCAATAATGGCCTGTTCATGCTGGTCCATACCGGCCATACGAGGTGCAGTCCCCTGGATCCCGACAGGAGCCGCAGCAGACTGCATCTGGTGAGCAGGTGCCTGTGCATTGTTGACCCGCTCATGGATATTCACGGTTTCAGTGGCCCAGGCCGAAGAAATTAAGCCAAAGCCCAGCAAGGATGCTAATACGATATTTTTCATGATAACTCTCCATTTCTTAATTAGTGATGTCCGGGGGAGTACAACCGGTGTTTTCAGTTCCATAACTGAAACAGGTTCGGAAGTGTTTATTTCTCCGGGAGGGGACTGGATATTCATTTCCTGGCGTCCACTGACGCCGGATATTGATAAAGCAATCCAGCCTTCCTGATAAGTTGCACTAATTATATCGAATGGCTTCTGTTTGCTGCATGACAGGCTAATGACATCTTTGTCATTTAAATCTTTATTCCCAGCACTGGGTGTCCGGAATCATTTTCTCCAGTCTGGGCACGGATAAGATAAAACGCGTTGAGTGTACGTCCGATTCCACCTGCACTCTTCCGTGATGTGCTTCCACGATTGACTTCACAATCGCAAGGCCGATGCCGCTGCCTTCTCCTTTTCGTTGTCTGGACGGATCCACCCGATAAAAACGGTCAAACAACCTTGATAAATGCTCTTCAGGGATTGGTTTCCCCGGATTTTCAATCACAAGGTCAAAAAAGCTCTCCTGCTCTCTTATTGAGACGGTGATTGCCTGTCCCTCTGGGGTATAACGCAGGGCGTTGGATAACAGATTATTGATCGCTCTTCTGAACATTTGTGGATCTCCCTCAACCAGGCAGGGCATCCCGTTAAATTTGAGCATAATATTGCGTTCTTCGGCCCAGGCTTCGAAAAACTCGAAGACTTTCATGACTTCTGCTCTGAGGTCAAACCGAACCCTGTCAGGTATCAGCTGATTATTGTCCGCCTGTGCCAGGAACAGCATGTCGCTGACCATTTTGGTCATCCGGTTATACTCTTCAAGGCTGGAATAGAGGACATCCTCAAGTTCCTTCTGCGTTCGATCCTGACTCAGAGCGATTTCAGTCTGCGTCACCAGATTGGTGATGGGTGTTCTGATCTCGTGCGCGATATCGGCAGAGAAATTGGCCTGGCGGGTAAAAACATCCTCAATCTTTCCAATCATATGATTGAACGAGATAACCAGCTGCTCCAGCTCAATGGGAACGCGTGTCGGTTCCAGCCGCGCATCAAGATTCTCGGAGGTGATGTTTTTAATGGCATTGCTGACATTACGAAGGGGCAGGTGCCCCTGACGGACAGCAATGCGAATGATCAGAACAATCAGCAGGCTTATCACGACGGCAATCGCAATCAGATTTTTTTTCAGCGCATCGAGGTAATGGAGATGGAAATTAATGGAGAGGCCAGTCAGCATGACATAGTTCTGCTGTTTGCCCTGAAATATCGCCTGGCCAGAGGAGGCGATAATCCGGTATGTTTCCATCTTCATTCCGGACCCGGTATCCATCGGTCCCGCAGGATCCTCCACCGTCCAGAGAAAGACATCCCGTGCGCGGCTGTGCTCGCTAAAATCTGCTGAATTCACGGCCGGGCGTAGTGCCGCCCCCTGAGCTGAGCTCAAGAGCACTTCACCCCTGGGATTGAGGAGCAAAAGGGCAACGTTGCGGTAGCTGGCAATTGATTCCTTTATTTTGCTTACTTTTTTTTCATCCGGATCTGCCGGGGACTGGAGTATACGGCTCAGTGTGGTGCTGATTTGTTGCAGATCGCTGACATCCTGCTCGGCAAAATGCTTTTCAACAGAATGCAGCATAAACCAGGTGAAGGCGATAAACGCCAGTATTGTGGACAGGCTGATAAAAAAGGTCAGCCGCAGAGCGAGTGAGAAAGGTCGTCTGGACGGTTTGCTATGCATCCGGGATCTCCAGCATGTAGCCCACGCCCCGCACTGTCTGGATCAGTTTTGTCCCGTAATCGTTGTCTATTTTAGCGCGGAGTCGCTTTACTGCGACATCAATCGCGTTAGTGTCGCTGTCAAAATTCATGTCCCAGACCTGAGAGGCAATCAGGGAGCGGGGAAGAACTTCTCCCTGATGGCGAATGAAGAATTCCAGCAAGCTGAACTCTTTACTGGTGAGCACAATGCGGTTCCCGGCGCGGCTGACTTTTCTGGATACGAGATCAACCGAGAGGTCAGCCACTTTAAGCTGGCTTTCCGTGATCATCGTGTTTCCCCGCCTGAGGAGGGTTCTTACCCGGGCGAGCAGTTCAGCAAACGCAAAGGGCTTCACCAGATAATCGTCCGCACCCAGCTCAAGTCCTTTGACCCTGTGTTCAATCGTGCCAAGGGCCGTCAGCAGTAATACCGGCATCCCCTTTCCGGCACTGCGCAGCATACGGATGATATCCCAGCCGTTTACATCAGGCAGCATGATATCCAGGATGACTAAATCATACTCGGCTGTCATGGCAAGATGATATCCGGTCAGACCATTATCAGCGTGATCCACGACGAACCCCGCCTCTGTCAGCCCCTTGCTGAGATATTCACCTGTTTTAATTTCGTCTTCAACGATTAATATTTTCATCATGCTCCCCGGCTGGCTGCTAATGTCATTTTATTGCGCCCACGATCGTTATCAACGGATTACAGCAAAAATGACAACATTGTCATTATCCTGTCACCCGGCAAACAGAGAGCGTTCGGTAAAGTATCCCTATCAATACTCTGGACTTCGTTTGAACCATTTACCAGGTCTGCCTGTACGAGAAGCGTTATGTTCAAATTAAAATTACTCAGCATCAGTACCATATTCATCCTGGCTGGTTGTGTTTCTCTGGCACCTGAATATCAGCGTCCGCCAGCTCCGGTTCCCCAGCAGTTTTCATTGTCTAAAAACAGTCTGACGCCTGCGGTAAACAGCTATCAGGATACGGGCTGGCGAAACTTTTTTGTCGATCCCCAGGTCAGCAGGCTGATCGGTGAAGCCCTGAATAATAACCGTGATTTGAGAATGGCTGCCCTGAAGGTTGAAGAGGCCCGGGCCCAGTTCAACGTCACGGATGCAGATCGTTATCCCCAACTGAATGCCTCATCCGGGATCACATACAACGGTGGTCTGAAAGGTGACAAGCCGACCACACAGGAGTACGACGCGGGTCTGGAGCTCAGCTATGAGCTCGATTTTTTTGGCAAACTTAAGAACATGAGTGAGGCTGATCGCCAGAACTACTTTGCCAGCGAAGAAGCCCGTCGTGCCGTACACATCCTGCTGGTCTCCAACGTTTCACAGAGCTATTTCAGCCAGCAACTGGCGTACGAACAACTCCGTATTGCGCGGGAAACGCTGAAAAATTATGAACAGTCCTATGCTTTCGTTGAGCAACAACTGGTGACCGGGAGTACGAACGTTCTGGCACTTGAACAGGCGAGAGGACAAATCGAAAGTACCCGCGCCGAAATAGCCAAACGAGAAGGCGATCTGGCTCAGGCAAACAATGCCCTGCAACTGGTGCTGGGAACGTACCGCGCACTTCCGTCAGAAAAAGGGATGAAAGGCGGGGAGATCGCACCAGTAAAATTGCCACCAAATCTATCTTCACAAATTTTGCTGCAGCGACCGGATATTATGGAAGCGGAATATCAGCTGAAAGCGGCTGATGCCAATATTGGCGCAGCGCGGGCGGCCTTTTTCCCGTCCATTACCCTGACCAGTGGCCTTTCCGCAAGCAGTACGGAGCTGTCCAGTCTCTTCACGCCAGGAAGCGGAATGTGGAATTTTATTCCTAAAATTGAAATTCCTATATTTAATGCTGGCAGGAACAAAGCCAATCTGAAGCTGGCTGAAATTCGCCAGCAACAGTCCGTGGTTAATTACGAACAAAAAATTCAGTCAGCCTTTAAGGATGTTTCCGACACGCTTGCGCTGCGCGACAGCCTTAGCCAGCAACTTGAGTCACAGCAGCGTTATCTTGATTCACTTCAGATAACTCTACAGCGTGCCAGAGGATTGTATGCAAGTGGTGCTGTCAGTTACATCGAAGTGCTGGATGCAGAACGTTCCCTCTTCGCGACGCAGCAAACCATTCTCGATCTTACCTATTCCCGACAGGTTAACGAAATTAATCTGTTTACCGCGCTGGGTGGCGGTTGGGTAGAGTAAATTTATTCAATTAATCAGGAAATTAAAAATGCGTAATTCACTTAAAGCCGTTTTATTTGGTGCCTTCTCTGTCATGTTTTCTGCCGGTCTTCATGCTGAAACACATCAGCATGGCGATATGAATGCTGCCAGTGATGCTTCGGTACAGCAGGTTATCAAGGGCACCGGTATCGTTAAAGACATTGATATGAATAGTAAAAAGATTACCATTTCGCACGAAGCAATCCCGGCGGTGGGCTGGCCTGCAATGACCATGCGCTTCACTTTTGTTAATGCAGACGACGCTATCAATGCCCTGAAAACCGGCAACCATGTCGATTTCTCGTTTATTCAGCAGGGCAATATCTCCTTACTCAAAAGCATTAACGTTACGCAATCCTGATTAACAGTCCGGAGCGAATACATCCAGTGCGCCTGAACATTCATTATGGGATTACTGTGAATGAATAATCGTGCGCATATGCCAGGTGTTTTGATTTTTCAGCGAGAAATTGTATGGCTTCTTTAAAGATAAAATATGCTGCAATAATTATCAGCAGCCTCATAGCAGGGGGGCTGATATCGGTTACTGCCTGGCAGTATGTAAACTCATCACAAAAAACAGTACCAGCAGAACAAAAGGCACCGGAGAAAAAGGTACTTTTCTGGTATGACCCGATGAAACCGGATACCAAATTTGATAAACCCGGAAAATCGCCTTTTATGGATATGGACCTTGTGCCGAAATATGCTGATGAAAGTGGCGATAAAAGCAGTGGCGGGATCCGTATCGATCCAACTCAGGTTCAGAATCTGGGATTAAAAACGCAAAAAGTCACGCGAGGAATGCTGAATTATTCTCAGACAATCCCGGCTAATGTCAGTTACAACGAATATCAGTTTGTCATTGTGCAGGCGCGTTCTGACGGTTTCGTCGAAAAAGTGTATCCCCTGACGATTGGCGATCATGTGAAGAAAGGCACTCCGCTTATCGATATCACCATTCCTGAATGGGTTGAGGCACAAAGTGAGTTTCTGCTGTTATCCGGTACAGGCGGTACGCCAACCCAGATAAAAGGGGTTCTGGAGCGACTTCGTCTGGCTGGTATGCCGGAAGAGGATATTCAAAGGCTGCGTTCAACCCGCACAATCCAGACCCGTTTTACCATTAAAGCACCTATTGATGGTGTCATTACTGCATTTGACCTGCGCACCGGCATGAATATTTCCAAAGATAAGGTGGTGGCTCAGATTCAGGGGATGGACCCGGTCTGGATCAGCGCTGCAGTGCCAGAATCTATCGCATATCTGCTGAAAGATACGTCGCAGTTTGAAATTTCGGTACCGGCTTATCCGGATAAAACATTCCATGTCGAAAAATGGAACATTCTTCCCAGCGTGGATCAGACAACCCGCACGCTTCAGGTCCGCCTCCAGGTTACTAACAAGGATGAGTTTCTCAAGCCGGGCATGAATGCCTATCTCAAACTGAATACCCAAAGTCAGGAGATGCTGCTGATACCAAGCCAGGCCGTTATCGATACCGGCAAAGAACAGCGCGTGATTACTGTTGATGATGAAGGCAAGTTTGTGCCGAAACAGATCCACGTTCTGCATGAATCACAGCAACAGTCCGGCATTGGCTCCGGTCTTAATGAAGGCGATACCGTGGTGGTCAGTGGCCTGTTCCTCATTGACTCCGAAGCCAATATTACGGGCGCGCTGGAACGTATGCGCCACCCTGAAAAAACAGAAAACAGTATGCCAGCAATGTCTGAGCAGCCTGTAAATATGCATTCAGGGCACTGAGGAGACGACGATGATTGAATGGATTATCCGGCGCTCTGTCGCCAACCGTTTCCTGGTCATGATGGGCGCACTGTTTCTCAGCATCTGGGGCACATGGACGATAATTAACACGCCGGTCGATGCGCTGCCTGACCTGTCAGATGTGCAGGTCATTATTAAAACCAGCTATCCCGGACAGGCTCCGCAGATTGTAGAAAACCAGGTCACCTATCCGCTTACCACCACCATGCTGTCCGTACCTGGCGCAAAAACCGTGCGTGGCTTTTCACAGTTCGGTGATTCGTATGTGTATGTCATTTTTGAAGACGGGACCGATCTGTACTGGGCCCGTTCGCGCGTGCTGGAATACCTGAATCAGGTTCAGGGCAAACTGCCTGCGGGTGTGAGCTCTGAAATCGGTCCGGACGCCACGGGGGTGGGCTGGATATTTGAATATGCCCTTGTCGATCGCAGCGGAAAACACGACCTTTCAGAACTGCGTTCTCTGCAGGACTGGTTCCTGAAATTTGAACTGAAGACCATCCCGAACGTGGCTGAGGTCGCTTCGGTTGGCGGCGTGGTGAAACAGTACCAGATTCAGGTCAATCCGGTAAAACTGTCTCAGTATGGTATCAGCCTGCCCGAAGTGAAACAGGCCCTTGAATCGTCTAACCAGGAGGCCGGTGGCTCATCCGTTGAAATGGCCGAAGCTGAGTATATGGTCCGTGCCAGCGGTTATCTTCAGAGCATTGATGATTTTAATAACATCGTCCTGAAAACAGGCGAGAACGGCGTGCCGGTTTATCTGCGGGATGTTGCCCGCGTGCAGACCGGGCCTGAAATGCGGCGTGGTATTGCCGAGCTGAACGGCCAGGGCGAAGTCGCTGGCGGCGTGGTGATCCTGCGGTCGGGTAAAAATGCACGCGACGTTATCACGGCAGTGAGGGATAAACTTGAGACGCTGAAGGCCAGCCTGCCGGAAGGCGTTGAAATCGTGACCACCTACGATCGCAGCCAGCTCATCGACCGGGCGATTGATAACCTCAGTTCCAAACTTCTGGAAGAGTTTATCGTGGTGGCCATCGTCTGTGCCCTGTTCCTGTGGCACGTACGTTCTGCCCTGGTGGCGATTATCTCTCTGCCGCTTGGTCTGTGTATCGCCTTTATCGTCATGCACTTCCAGGGACTGAACGCCAATATCATGTCGCTGGGAGGGATAGCGATTGCCGTCGGTGCGATGGTGGATGCCGCCATTGTGATGATTGAGAATGCGCATAAGCGGCTTGAGGAGTGGGATCATCAGCATCCGGGTGAGCAGATTGACAACGCCACCCGCTGGAAGGTGATTACCGATGCCTCCGTTGAAGTGGGACCCGCACTGTTTATCAGCCTGCTGATCATCACCCTGTCCTTTATTCCTATCTTTACCCTGGAAGGGCAGGAAGGTCGTCTGTTTGGCCCGCTGGCATTCACGAAAACGTACTCCATGGCGGGCGCGGCCGCGCTGGCCATCATCGTCATTCCTATTCTGATGGGATTCTGGATCCGGGGGAAAATTCCTGCCGAGACAAGTAACCCCCTGAACCGGGTGCTGATCAAAGCGTATCATCCTTTGCTGCTGCGGGTCCTCCACTGGCCAAAAACAACCCTGCTGGTTGCGGCCTTGTCCATTTTCACGGTTATCTGGCCACTGAGTCAGGTGGGCGGTGAATTTCTGCCGAAGATTAACGAGGGCGATCTGCTGTATATGCCGTCGACCCTGCCGGGTGTCTCTCCGGCAGAAGCTGCAGCGCTCCTGCAGACAACAGACAAGTTAATCAAAAGCGTTCCTGAAGTGGCTTCTGTATTTGGCAAGACCGGTAAAGCACAGACCGCAACGGATTCCGCGCCGCTCGAAATGGTGGAAACCACGATCCAGCTCAAACCTGAGGATCAGTGGCGTCCCGGCATGACAATTGACAAGATTATTGATGAACTCGACAGGACAGTCCGTTTACCGGGTCTGGCAAACCTCTGGGTGCCGCCTATCCGTAACCGTATTGATATGCTCTCAACCGGGATCAAAAGCCCGATAGGTATCAAAGTGTCCGGGACTGTTCTGTCCGATATCGACGCGACGGCGCAGAGTATCGAGGCGGTAGCCAAAACCGTGCCTGGCGTGGTGTCTGTCCTGGCTGAGCGACTTGAGGGCGGGCGCTACATCGATATCGATATCAACCGGGAGAAAGCCTCCCGCTACGGGATGACGGTAGGTGATGTCCAGCTGTTCGTCTCTTCAGCAATCGGAGGTGCTATGGTGGGTGAGACGGTTGAAGGGGTGGCCCGGTACCCTATTAACATTCGCTACCCGCAGGATTACCGGAACAGTCCGCAGGCGCTGAAACAGATGCCGATCCTGACCCCGATGAAGCAGCAGATCACGCTGGGCGATGTCGCGGATATTAACGTCGTTTCCGGACCAACCATGCTGAAAACCGAAAATGCCCGGCCAGCCAGCTGGATTTATGTTGATGCCCGCGGCAGGGACATGGTGTCGGTGGTTAACGACATTAAGACGGCCATCAGCGAGAAAGTGAAACTGAGACCGGGAACCAGTGTGGCATTCTCCGGACAGTTTGAACTGCTTGAGCATGCCAACAAGAAACTGAAGCTGATGGTGCCGATGACGGTGATGATCATTTTCATCCTGTTGTATCTGGCATTCCGCCGGGTTGACGAAGCCCTGCTGATCCTGATGAGCCTGCCGTTCGCCCTGGTTGGCGGAATATGGTTCCTGTACTGGCAGGGCTTCCATATGTCAGTGGCGACCGGAACCGGGTTTATCGCCCTGGCCGGGGTGGCAGCAGAGTTTGGCGTGGTCATGCTGATGTATCTGCGTCATGCCATTGAAGCGCACCCGGAATTGTCCCGTAAAGAGACGTTCACACCGGAAGGTCTTGATGAAGCCCTCTATCATGGTGCCGTACTGCGTGTCCGGCCGAAAGCCATGACCGTGGCGGTGATCATTGCGGGCCTGCTGCCCATACTCTGGGGAACCGGCGCAGGTTCAGAGGTCATGAGCCGTATTGCGGCCCCCATGATTGGCGGGATGATCACGGCTCCGCTGCTGTCCCTGTTCATTATTCCTGCCGCCTACAAACTCATCTGGCTGCGCAGACATAAAAAGAGCGTGTCATAACCCTGAAAGGGCACCCCTGCGGGTGTCCTTTTGCATAAATTCACCCTGGCATCAGGGTTTATATCGATAACATACAGAGGTGAGTATGAAAAAAATGATTCTAATGATCCTGGCTCTCGGCATTTCACTGCCCGTGATGGCGAGTGAAAAAGTCATTGATATGTACAAATCTGAAAACTGTGGCTGTTGTTCCCTGTGGGGCAAGGCGATGGAAAAAGCCGGGTTTGAAGTGCGAACTCACGTCATGAATGATCAGGCGCTGTCAGCCCTGAAAGAAAAGCATGCTGTTCCTGCAGGACTACGAAGTTGTCATACCGCGGTTGCCGGTAATTTGATCATTGAAGGCCATGTGCCTGCGACAACGATTTATAAAGCAATGCAGTCTGGTTCAGGTATATACGGTCTCGCCACCCCCGGTATGCCGGCAGGAAGTCCGGGAATGGAGATGGGAGCCCGAAAAGAGGCTTACGATGTTATCGCATTCTCACCGGATGGAAGTAAAAGAGTCTTCCAGCGAATCGAATAGTCAGCGGAACGGCTGATAACGGGACGCCGGTAGCAGGCCCTCTTATGCCGGCGACATTCGTGGTAATCGCATCCATGACATACCCTGAAGACAGAAAATGCTTCAGGTATGCATAAGGAGAGTTACTGTGAAAAATGACAATGTAGTGCAACACAACAACCAGACTGCTTCTGAACAGACATTATCCCCGGACGAGAGCCACGTATTGCATAAGGTGAGAGATCCCGTGTGCGGGATGGCATTCCTGCCCGACAGGGCGCACAGCAGCATTCGATACCAGGACCATCAGCTTTATTTCTGCTCTGCCAGCTGTGAGAGTAAATTTACAGCCCATCCCGACCGTTATCTTACCGAAGATGCCAGTGAACATTCCCACCACCACCACGATCACCACGAAGTCAGCCCAGACCAGATAAAACAGCCTCACCATCAGGCGGAGAAAGATATTTCTGAAGGTGTGTGGACATGTCCGATGCACCCGGAGATACGCCGCAGTGGTCCCGGAAGCTGTCCTGTCTGTGGAATGGCACTGGAACCGCTCGTAGCCACGGCATCGACGGGGCCGAGTGATGAACTTCGCGACATGACAAGACGCTTCTGGCTGGGGTTGTTGCTGGCGTTTCCGGTTCTGATACTCGAAATGGGATCTCATCTGTTTCCCGCCTTGAGGAATACAGTACCGCCACAATACAACACATGGCTGCAGCTGCTTCTGGCCTCTCCAGTCGTGTTGTACTGCGGCTGGCCATTCTTCGCCCGGGCCGGAATGTCGTTGCGTAACCGCTCCCTGAATATGTTTACCCTTGTTGCAATGGGGACCGGCGTAGCCTGGGTTTACAGCGTCATTGCAACCGTCTTCCCCTCCTGGTTTCCTGCATCGTTCAGAAACATGGATGGCCTGGTGGCCGTTTATTTTGAAGCCGCAGCAGTAATTACGGTGCTTGTTCTGCTGGGACAGGTTCTTGAACTGCGGGCACGGGAACAAACCTCAGGTGCCATTACTGCGCTTCTGAACCTTGCCCCCAAAACAGCCAGGCGGCTGGATCATGACGGTCATGAAACGGATATTAATGCAGAAGATGTCCTGCCTGGCGATAAGCTCCGCATCAGACCTGGAGAGAGTATTCCGGTCGACGGTATCGTGGTCGAAGGCAAAACAACTGTTGATGAATCGATGGTGACCGGGGAGTCTATGCCGGTTACCAAAAAAGAAGGTGAACCTGTCATTGGGGGGACGATTAATCAGACAGGGAGTCTTATCATCCGAGCAGAGAAAGTCGGTGATGAAACGATGCTCTCACGAATTGTTCAGATGGTCGCTGATGCACAGCGTTCGCGAGCCCCCATCCAGAGAATGGCTGACAGCGTTTCAGGCTGGTTTGTTCCTCTGGTGATACTTATCGCGGTTGTTGCTTTCTTGATCTGGTCTGTCTGGGGGCCCGAGCCCAGGATGGCGCACGGTCTCATTGCGGCTGTGTCGGTCCTGATTATTGCCTGTCCCTGCGCGCTGGGACTGGCCACGCCGATGTCGATAATGGTGGGGGTGGGCAAAGGCGCCCAGGCCGGGGTGTTAATCAAGAATGCCGAAGCCCTTGAGCGTCTTGAAAAAGTGGACACGCTGGTTGTCGACAAAACAGGCACGCTCACGGAAGGTTCGCCTACGGTGACAGGGATTATCAGTCTCAGTCCGGGTGGGGAAATATCTCTTTTACGTGTAACAGCTGCAGTGGAAAAAGGTTCGCAGCATCCGTTGGGTATGGCTGTTGTCAGAGCCGCGCAGGAAAAGGGGATCGTGATACCTGCCGTCAGTAATTTCAATGCCCCGTCGGGGAAAGGTGTCTCAGGCGATGTCGAAGGTCAACGGGTTGTTATTGGTAATGAACTGGCTATGCAGGAAAACAGTATCGTTATTGATAATCAAAAGGCCGTTGCGGATACGTTGCGGATGGAAGGCGCTACCGTTATCTATGTGGCCACAGACGGGAACCTTGCAGGCCTGATAGCTATCTCGGATCCCGTGAAAGCAACCACGCCGGATGCGCTTAAAGCTTTGCGTCAGGCGGGGATCCGCATTGTTATGCTCACCGGGGATAACCAGCTTACTGCTGAAGCAGTCGCACGGAAACTGGGAATAGATGAGGTTGAAGCCGGGATTCTGCCGGATGGCAAAAAAGCAGTGATAACCCGACTGAAAGAGTCTGGCCATGTGGTTGCGATGGCCGGAGACGGTGTGAATGATGCCCCGGCGCTGGCAGCGGCTGACGTGGGTATAGCCATGGGAACGGGTACAGATGTGGCAATTGAAAGTGCCGGAGTCACCCTTCTCAAAGGCGACCTGATGATACTGAACAGGGCCCGTCATCTGTCAGAGATCACCATGAAAAATATCCGACAGAATCTGTTTTTTGCATTTATCTACAACGCACTTGGTGTGCCGGTGGCTGCAGGCCTGCTTTATCCTGTGTATGGAATACTGCTGTCGCCAGTTATTGCGGCGGCGGCCATGGCTCTTTCTTCCGTCAGCGTCATTGTGAATGCGTTGCGTCTGAAAAGTGTCAGGCTCGGGAAATAACACTGAGTGAAGGGTCTGTTATGAACAGAAGGAGTCCAGTATGAAAAGTACCACCTATGCGCTTATTGCTGTCGCCGCGATCGCGGCATTTGCCCTCCTGCGAGAACACTGGTCACATGTGGCAGGTTACTGGCCATATCTGTTATTGCTGGTCTGCCCGCTAATGCATCTTTTCCACGGCCACGGAGGGCATGGGGATCACCAACATCACGGAAGTGAAAACGATAAAAAAAATTAATCCGGCAAACGGGGCCGCGTCGCGGTCCCGTTATCAGTCCAGGTATCGTTCGTAGTCTCTGGCATGCGCAAAGGCATGCTGTTCGAGTTTGTTATCAGCGGGTGCCGATGCCCGGAACGACAGTGAATTAACAGGATTGTTATTGATGACCAGCTCGTAATGTAAATGAGGACCGGATGAACGTCCGCTGGGTGATGCTGCCAACTTACTGATTTAGTGTATGATGGTGTTTTTGAGGTGCTCCAGTGGCTTCTGTTTCTATCAGCTGTCCCTCCTGTTCAGCTACTGACGGGGTGGTGCGTAACGGCAAAAGCACTGCCGGACATCAGCGCTATCTCTGCTCTCACTGCCGTAAAACATGGCAACTGCAGTTCACTTACACCGCTTCTCAACCCGGTACGCACCAGAAAATCATTGATATGGCCATGAATGGCGTTGGATGCCGGGCAACCGCCCGCATTATGGGCGTTGGCCTCAACACGATTTTCCGCCATTTAAAAAACTCAGGCCGCAGTCGGTAACCTCGCGCATACAGCCGGGCAGTGACGTCATCGTCTGCGCGGAAATGGACGAACAGTGGGGATACGTCGGGGCTAAATCGCGCCAGCGCTGGCTGTTTTACGCGTATGACAGGCTCCGGAAGACGGTTGTTGCGCACGTATTCGGTGAACGCACGATGGCGACGCTGGGGCGTCTTATGAGCCTGCTGTCACCCTTTGACGTGGTGATATGGATGACGGATGGCTGGCCGCTGTATGAATCCCGCCTGAAGGGAAAGCTGCACGTAATCAGCAAGCGATATACGCAGCGAATTGAGCGGCATAACCTGAATCTGAGGCAGCACCTGGCACGGCTGGGACGGAAGTCGCTGTCGTTCTCAAAATCGGTGGAGCTGCATGACAAAGTCATCGGGCATTATCTGAACATAAAACACTATCAATAAGTTGGAGTCATTACCTTAAACTTGCTTTAACAAAATTTTGGGACTGACCGAAACAAAAAGGCCAGCCCCGGAGGGCTGGCTATTCAGTACAGGGCAATGACAGGTTTCTTGATGCCGCAGGCGTGAGCGTAGCGGGTCAGTGTGTCGATGCTGGCTTTGGTGATGTTGTTTTCCAGGCGAGAAATAACCGGAGGTGTAACCCCCATGCGTTCAGCAACCTGCGCTTTTGTCAGGTTGTCATGCTTGCGCCATTCAGCAAGCAGCTCCCTGAGCTTTTCCTTACGTTCTTCTTCCTGCCATGCAGCGCGATATTCATCGTCCTGCATCCACTCGTTATGCAGTTCTTTATGGCTTACCAGTTTCATTAAGTACCTCCGCTAACCGCTTTTTGGCGAGATCGATTTCTTTCGCTGGCGTTTTCTGTGACTTCTTGATGAAAACACGGAGCATGATGATGGTATTGCCTTTGTGGTATACCCAGATTCCCCTGGCTATGTCCGTCCCCATCGTGCGGATCTCAAAAAGTCCATCGCCCAGGGGCTTCGTGTCCGGCTCCCGCAGTAATCGGGCGTCATACTCCAGTTTGCCGATGAGACGGTCAAACTTCACCCTGATTTTTACGGGTAATGCTGTGGCTTCTTCCCTGGCTTCCGGGTGATAAACAACGCTAAACATGTGACCTCCCATTTCTATTAATATTAACCTATAGGCTAATTTCAGACAAGGTAGAATTAACCTATAAGCTAATTTTGTTGGCAGTTATCGTGGCTACCCGGTCACTACCCTGTTAGCGTGAGTTTTCGTTCCACTGAGGAACGGGGATTTATGCGCGTTAGCGCATGTAAGGCGGCAGGATGAAATGACAGGTAGCACCGAGGGTTAGCCGCCGATACCAGTGAGGGATCGAAAGGGATCGCCTATCCATCCCTTCACCCTGCAAAGCCATATTCCGCTAAAAGCGGCTCAGAGGCTTTTGTGCGCGGTCGGAGTGGTCACAACAAGGCGAAGCCGCAGTTGGGGCGTATCTCCGCGTTAGCGGGTCGTAAGAGCCGCTTACGAGCGTGTAAGCTAATTCTTCAGCGATATTTGCTGACGTATCCGGCGTGGCCGGATTTGTCCAATCCCTCGATGGCTAACAGGCGAGCTGTTAGCCATCGAGGGATTCCGTTCTGAATGCCCCGCGCTTTAGCGTGGGGAGCTACTTTTGAGGCGCTCGCGCCGATGCTGTTCGGTTATCCACTTTTTAAAGGGGATAACAGTAATGTCTTTTATTTTTTGGTTTATCTTTTAATACGTAAGTAATTAAAAGATAAACCAAAAGAGTATTTGCGCCATCTCGTTTGCACTTCATTATCACTTACCCACAAGCTATACAGCAGTTGTGGTGGGTCTACGCCGGAACCGCCGAAAAATCCGTCATTCCTGTAGGCGGGATGGGTTGGATTTCGAAAATTATTGTACTATAAGGGCTTCCCCGGCGTGTCAACGCCGGTGTTTATGGTTTCTGTCTGCTCTTCAGTAAAAATAAAGGGGAGAGACTGCGGTACTATAAACGGCCATGATGAATCGTCATCGATTCGGACCCTGATGAAAGACGCGCGTGAGGTTCTTGTTCGTTAAGCGGATACGTATATCCTGTACAATAGCCAGATAGGCCTCACGGGGTATAACCCTTTATCATCAACGAATTGCAGGTCAGATGGTTATTTTGTTTCGTGCTTTAGCTGGCTGAGTACAGCCTGAAATCATCACCGTAATGCAATGATGCCCAGCACAGCCTTGCGTTTTTGGCGGCGATGGCTACAACGGCACGCCAGTATCCTCTGCGATCGACCAGTGAACAGACCCAACGACTGAATAAATCAGTCCTTTTCTCGGCACCAATCAGAACCGAACGAGCCCCCTGAACCAGTAGCGTTCGCAGATACGAATCGCCAGCTTTAGTTATCCTGCCAAGCTTTGATTTCCCACCACTGCTGTACTGCGATGGCGTTAGTCCCAGCCAGGCTGCCAGTTGTCGCCCATTTTTAAAATCGTGTGCATTACCGATACTGGCGACCAGCGCACAGGCCGTTGTGGGACCAATCCCTTTCAGTTCCATCAATCGCTGGCTGCGGTGATCTGTTTTTGCCATGCGGGACAAAATCCGGTCATATTCAGTAATATTATCTTCAATACGATCAATGTGTTCCAGCAGGTCATTAACACATTGTTGAACCTGAAGTGGCAAAGAACTCTTCTGCTCAGAAACCATGTGACGCAGGGCATCTGTACTTTGTGGGGCGATGACACCGAATTCCGATATCAAACCTCTCAATCGGTTATATGTTGCTGTTTTCTCTTCGATAAAACCCTGTCTGATACGGTGTAGGCATTGCATCGCCTGCTGGCTCTCATCCTTCACTGGTACAAACCGCATATGCGGGCGACGAACTGCTTCACAGATAGCCTGAGCATCAGCTGCATCATTTTTGCCTGATTTACCGGCCATGCGGTAAGGAGATACAAATTTAGCAGCCATCAGCCGTGGTTCATGACCATATTGCCGAAACAACCTTGCCCAGTAGTGAGCCCCGGAGCATGCCTCCATCCCGATAACACAGGGAGGTAAACTGGCAATCAGCTCAGGAAGGGCAGCACGCGATACTTTGGGTTTAACCAGAACAGTTTTACCGTGTTGGTCAACGCAGTGAACAGCGAACACATTTTTAGCAAGATCGATACCGACAGTCGTGATGGTCATAACGAATCCCTCCGGGGCTATGTTTACCCCATGATTGCACAAGAGTTAATCAGGCGCATATCCAGGGGAAGTCCCTTCCATTCGTTAAGGGGCACTGTTGCAAATAGTCGGTGGTGATAAACTTATCATCCCCTTTTGCTGATGGAGCTGCACATGAACCCATTCAAAGGCCGGCATTTTCAGCGTGACATCATTCTGTGGGCCGTACGCTGGTACTGCAAATACGGCATCAGTTACCGTGAGCTGCAGGAGATGCTGGCTGAACGCGGAGTGAATGTCGATCACTCCACGATTTACCGCTGGGTTCAGCGTTATGCGCCTGAAATGGAAAAACGGCTGCGCTGGTACTGGCGTAACCCTTCCGATCTTTGCCCGTGGCACATGGATGAAACCTACGTGAAGGTCAATGGCCGCTGGGCGTATCTGTACCGGGCCGTCGACAGCCGGGGCCGCACTGTCGATTTTTATCTCTCCTCCCGTCGTAACAGCAAAGCTGCATACCGGTTTCTGGGTAAAACCCTCAACAACGTGAAGAAGTGGCAGATCCCGCGATTCATCAACACGGATAAAGCGCCCGCCTATGGTCGCGCGCTTGCTCTGCTCAAACGCGAAGGCCGGTGCCCGTCTGACGTTGAACACCGACAGATTAAGTACCGGAACAACGTGATTGAATGCGATCATGGCAAACTGAAACGGATAATCGGCGCCACGCTGGGATTTAAATCCATGAAGACGGCTTACGCCACCATCAAAGGTATTGAGGTGATGCGTGCACTACGCAAAGGCCAGGCCTCAGCATTTTATTATGGTGATCCCCTGGGCGAAATGCGCCTGGTAAGCAGAGTTTTTGAAATGTAAGGCCTTTGAATAAGACAAAAGGCTGCCTCATCGCTAACTTTGCAACAGTGCCAAAGCCATGTATTCCAGAATGTGATGCAGTCCCTGAAAGTTGACTGGCTGACGCATACACCGGCAGGTAAGGATGGCACCCGGACAACGGCACGGTCCAAAGGTAAAGTAGAGCGTCCTTTCAGGACCGTTAAAGAGGCACATGAAACCCTGTACCATTTCCATAAACCGGAGACGGAGCTGCAGGCCAACGAATGGCTCTGGAACTATCTGAGTCGTTACAATGCGCAGCAACACCGCAGCGAGAAACACTCGCGCCTGGAGGACTGGCTGGCAAATATCCCCCGGGACGGCGTGAGAGATATGTGCAGCTGGGAACAATACGGTCGGTTCGCCCGGGAGCCGGAATCCCGCAAGGTGGGTGTTGATGCGCGGGTAACGATAGACGGCACCGCATGGGAAGTTGAACCGGATATGGCGGGGGAAATCGTCATTCTGCTGTGGGGGTTGTTTGACGAAGAGATGTATGTGGAGTTTACCGGTGAAACATGGGGGCCTTATTATCCGGTATCGGGGCCTGTGCCACTACACCGTTATCGGACGTTCAGGCGTGGCAAAGCGGCTGAACGGGCCGATCGTATTCATGCTCTGGCCAGACAGCTGAACATCCCCATCAGCGCGTTGTCCGGAAGCGATCTCCGCGTGGTCAGTGATGACACCCAGCAGCGCATTGATGAATTGCCACATCAGCCCTTTGATGCCCGAAAATTTGAATACCACTTTCCCACCGTTATTGCGGCAAAACTGGCTATTGCCGACGATCTGGCCATTCCGCTGGCCAGAATGCCGGATGAAGACCGGGCGTTTATCGACAGTATTCTGGCTGAGACGCTAAACCGTAATGAAGTACTCGCCCGCATCAGAGACTATTTTCGTAACAGACAACCAGGAGAAGACCATGCGGGTTGAAGTGATGGAGCATTATGGGCTGACGCAGTCTATTGAACAGGCCAGGTATTATGAAACTGCTCACCATAAGCAGTTGATGAAAGACATTAAAGGGGCGATACGCGAAGGGCGTCTGATAGCCGTCTGTGGTGTGGTCGGAAGTGGCAAAACAGTCACTCTGCGACGCCTGCAGCAGCAACTGATGGATGAAAACAAAATCATTGTCGCCCGTTCCCTGTCGGTCGACAAACAGAGTGTCCGGCTCGCCACGCTGATTAACGCCCTGTTTTACGACCTGGCGCAGGATAAGCAGGTGCAGATCCCCAAGCAGGGTGAACGTCGCGAGCGGGAACTGCAGGAGCTGGTCAAAAAAGGTAAACGCCCGGTGGCGCTGTTTGTTGATGAGGCGCATGACCTGAACGGTAATACACTGACGGGGCTCAAACGGTTGATGGAAGTGGTTGAAGACGGCGGAGGACGGCTATCTGTCGTTCTGGCAGGTCACCCTAAACTGCGTAATGACCTGCGTCGTCCGACGATGGAGGAAATCGGTTATCGTACCGATATTTTTACGCTGGACGGGATCACCGGCAGCCAGCGCGAATATATCCAGTGGTTGCTGAAAACCAGCACCGGCAAGGGTAAGCCGGAAGATATTCTGACGACCGAAGCAGTTGACCTGTTGGCGATGAAACTTCGTACACCGCTGCAGGTCCAGTTGCACCTGACGCTGGCGATGGAAGCAGGATACCAGACAGGTGAAAAGCCGATTACCGCCACGCTGGTTGAATCCGTACTGTCACGTCAACTGGATGACCTGGAACCGACACTCACGCGGCATGGTTACCGGCTGAAAGATATGGTGGAGCAGTTTGATGCAAAACCTGCTGAAATCAGGGCATTATTTAACAATCAGTTAGACCCTGCCCGCACAGCCGAGCTACGCGACAGAATGTTGGCGGTCGGCCTACCGATATGACGATGTCTATTTGCAGTTATTGTGAGCCCGGCGGACTGGATTGCGAGTCCGTCTGGCTGATTGCGAGCCCATTGTCACTTAATGTGAGTCGGGGGCGTTTTTCATTTGCAGTTAATGTGAGCCGAAATATGCGCTGATTGCGAGTCGGAGGGATTTCGATTGCGAGCCACTACACATAGGGATTATCAACGCGATGAGAATTTTACTGGTTGAAGATGATCTGATGATCGGCGACGTGGTGGCGAATTCGTTACGCGATGCGTCGTATGCGGTGGACTGGATGAAAAATGGCAATGATGCGCTGGCCAGTTGCTTCGCGCAGCATTATGACATTGTGCTCCTGGATCTTGGGCTGCCGGGACAGGACGGCTTTAGCGTCATGAACGCACTTCGCCGTCAGGGATCATCCGTACCGGTGGTGATTGTCACCGCGCGGGATGCCCTTACGGACAGACTTCACGGCCTCGACAGTGGAGCAGACGATTACCTAATTAAACCGTTCGAGTTCAGCGAACTGCTCGCGCGGATACGCGCTGTTTTGCGACGACATAACGGCAACAGTGATCGATTGCTGAGTAACGGTGTGCTCAGCCTGAACCCGGTCAGTCACGAAGTGTGTTTGTTGGCCAGCGGAGAGAACTTTTTACTTTCGAAGCGCGAGTATGCTCTTCTGGAAGCACTCATGCAGCGCCCCGGCGGTATTCTCTCTCGCAGCGATCTTGAAGACCGTATTTATGGCTGGGGGGATGAGATTGAAAGTAACGCTGTTGAGTATTTCATCCACGCTCTACGTAAAAAGCTCGGCCGGAATGCCATCAAAAATGTCAGGGGGGTCGGATGGCTGGTTTCCAAAAGCGAGTGAAAAACTCTCTGAAGCTACAGCTCTCGGTAGCCCTGAGCGTCGCCATTTTATTTACCGCAGTTATTTCCTGTGGTCTTACCTTCTATTTTGCACTCGACGAAGCCCATGAACTACAGGATGGCACCCTGACCCAAATCGCCAGTGTGATATATGACAACCCTGACTCGCAGACTCTTGTTAAGCAACTGGATGGTGATAATGATTCCCGAGTGGTGGTGGAATTCATATCGGAAAACGGTAATTCCCTGCAGGCCCGCGACCCCACTTTTCAGCTGGAAACGCCCATGCATGAAGGTTTTCAGAACGTAATTTCCGGCGGAGAATCGTATCGTGTATTGGTGCATCGACTTTCACCCACCCAATTGGTCGCCATTGGTCAGCAGCTTGACGTACGCGACGAAATCTCATTTGAAAGCGCACTGCGCACGTTGATCCCGCTCAGTCTGCTGTTGCCGATACTGTTGCTGGTTGCGACTGATCTGATCCGGAAAGCCTTTCGCCCCGTTTCACTCCTTGCCGATGAGGTGCATCAGCGAGATGAACGCAATTTGACGCCGTTCCCTGAAGATGCCATTCCTGATGAAATTCGTCCATTTGTGGGTGGTATCAATAAATTGTTGCACAAAGTTAACGATGCCATGCAGACACAGTCACGTTTTATCGCCGATGCGGCCCATGAGTTACGTACCCCGCTAACGGCATTGTCGCTACAGGCGGAGCGGCTGTCGGCGAGCGAAATGTCGCCCGAAGCGCAATTCCGGCTGAACAGCCTGCAACAAGGGTTAAGCCGAACCAAAAACTTGTTAGAACAGCTGCTTCTGCTTGCCCGCGAACAGCAAAATACGCGGCAAGGAAATAATCAGCCTCTGCTCATTACACAGTTATTCAGGGAGGTGATTGAATCCCTGCATCCACTTGCTCTGGAAAAAAGTATTGATATTGGCGTACTGGAAACTGCCAGTGCGAGTCAGCTGGTTTACACCGATAAATACACACTCACTATTATCGTGAAAAATCTGGTAGAAAACGCAATCCGCTATATACCGGAACACGGACAAATTGATCTCAGCGTGATGGTATCGCAGCACGAAGCGATCATTAAAGTTGAAGATAACGGTCCCGGTATTGCCGCAGAAGAAAGGATGCGCGTGTTCGATGCATTTTATCGCCCTGAAGGCGTGACCCAACCCGGCTCTGGGTTGGGCTTAGCGATAGTCAAAGCATGCGTCACGCGGCTGGGTGGGAAAGTTACTTTAGCCCCTGCCAGCCAGTTTACCTCAGGCGTACTGGTCAGCATTGTCCTGCCACTGCAATCTGCGCGATAAAATGTAGATGAAAATTGTACTCTTACTGGAGATACTTTGCGTTCTGCTGGTGTTTTGCCTGCATCCCGACCTCGGTAAGGATATTGCCTGTTATTTGCATAAGATGATTTTCTACTCTTGCCACAGGTTTACGAGTAGGTGATTTGGGAGGAAGCGTCTTAGCCTTTGAAGTTGGCGCGAAGGAGAGAATGGCACTCCGTGCAACGCATTAATTACCGCGGATATCCGCCATCACCTACTTGCGCCTGTGTGTACCATTTCATCAGCTCTGCAGTTCCCGGCTCGTTTTCGGCGGGGGCCCATGGGGCGGCATCTTGATCAGCAACAGGCTGGTACCTACCGTGTTTTACCTCAAAAATAACGCCGCCTTCATCCAGTGACAATACGGTATGCCAGGTGCCTGCATCCATCTCCAGCACTTTACAGTCCTCACCTAACACGACGCGCTGGGTCAGGTTACCCAGGTCATCAAAGTTCAATACCAAAAAGCGACCGGTAAGGGATGTCAGCAGTTCAAAAGTATGCGGGTGGCGATGAGGGCGAACATAAGTTCCCGGTTCCATAGCAATAGCCAGACGCTGCACCGGGTCGCTCAATTCAGGGTGGAAATTATGATGGGCACGTAAGCGGGGGGAATTTGCGGCTTGTGCGCTTTGCTTGCGTAGGTCGTTGAAAGTAAGTTGTTTCATATTATAAGCCTTATTGCATTCTTGCAGCTTACGGCAACCAGGTTGCCGTAAGGCTTTTTGTTATACTAACAATCGATTAGCCACGGCATTCGCGGAACAAATCGCGGTCAGGATTATAGACGCTGGTGCTTACGTCCCACAGCCCCAAAATCGATGAGAACAGGTTGTCGTGGGAATATGATTTTTTCGCCGCATTATTTTCAAGGCAAGACATGTTGATGTGTTTCCCGGCGATAAAGCCCGGTGACATCCAGACCTGCATCGGAATATGCGTCTGCTGATCCGGTGCCAGTTTGTACGGCGTGCCGTGCAGATATAGCCCGCTTTCGCCCAATGATTCACCATGATCGGACACATAAAGCAGCACGGTGTTGTACTGATCGCTGTAATTTTTTAGCTTTTCAATCATCTCAGCTAATACATAGTCTGTATAACGAAGGGTGTTGTCGTAGGTGTTGACCAATTGTTCCTGAGTACAGTTTTCGATATCGCTACGTGCACATTCGGGCATGAAGTGGCGATGCTCAGCCGGATAACGCAGGTAATAAGTCGGTCCATGGCTGCCAATGATATGGAAGGCGACAAGCTTATCACCTGGCATTTTGGCGATTTCATCATCAAGGTTTTCCAGCATCACCTCGTCATGGCACGTTTTGCCATCGCACAGTTTCGGGTTATCACTAGGCTTAATTTCGACAGTCGGGATGCGGCTACATACGCCTTTACAACCGCCATCGTTCTCTTTCCATAACAGCGAGACACCGGTTTTCTGCACGATGTCGAGGAAATTTTCACTGTTAGATGCTTTTTTACTGTCGTACTCGGTGCGATTCATATTCGAGAACATGCACGGAACGGATATTGCGGTAGCGGTACCGCAGGAATGCATATTTTTAAACGAAATAACGCCGCCGGATTTGCTGGTAAAGGCATTGGTATCACGCGAATAACCGTTCATCGAGAAATTCTGGCTGCGTGCCGTTTCGCCAATCACCAGGAACATCAGCGTGGGTTTTTCGTGAGCGACGACGCGTTTAGCATCATTCCCCAGCGTCTGGAAAGGCACTTTAGTCGTAAAGTACGTATCCTTAACATACTGGAAAGTGCTGTAAGCGTAGTTCGCCGGGATGATCTCTTTATTCAATGTCGAGTTATTGCGGCCGACAGAGGCATAATCCTGATAATAAAGTGCGGCAACACCTGCAATCAAACTCAACGATGCCAGCACGGAGAGCAAACGGTAAGCAATGCCTTTATACCATTTTTCAGGATATTGAATTTTTATTGAAAAAAGGAGGATGGCAGGAAGGATACCGGTAAAGACGAACCATATAATAATTGAGCCATTAAGATAGGAATGCGCTTCCTGGGGGTTAGTTTCAATAATGTTTTGAATCATCGTTTGATCAAACATTACTTTATATTTTAGTGTCGAATAACTGACCAGTGAGCCAGTGATAAACAGTAAAGCAAAGAAAGGTTTCAGCAGAAAACGAACTGAGAAAGGCATAAAAACAACGTTAAGCGCCGCAACCAGAACAAAGGGAATAGAAATGACAAAACCAATTTTGACATGCTCTAAATGCGACAAAATCTCGTAAAAATGCAGCAATATTGGCCAGTTAAGTAAAAACGCAAAGATCATTGCCAGAAGTAAAACCAGCGGAATAACTTTCACCCTGAAAAGTACAGGCATTAACACCTCCGGAAAATAGTAAACCAGTAAAAACATTGATGATAATTACAACAATTCAATCTAATATTATGATTGCCTTATTCGCTGCAAAGCAGAGATTATCATTCTGAAATCTTAGGTTAACCTTAACGAGGCTTTGTTGAATAAATCAGATTTCGGGTAAGTCTCCCCCGTAGCGGGTTGTGTTTTCAGGCAATACGCACGCTTTCAGGCATACCTGCTTTCGTCATTTTGTTCAGCGCTCGTACCAGGGCCATAGCCTCCGCAACCTGACCATCGTAGTCACGCAGCGTCAGTGAACCCCCGAACAGCTGTTTTACCCGGTACATCGCCGTTTCCGCTATCGAGCGACGGTTGTAATCTGTTGTCCATTTCCACCGCGCATTACTCCCGGTCATTCGCTGATTAGCCACTGCACGGTTACGGTCTGCATATTCACCGGGCCAGTAACCCGCACCTTTTCGGGGAGGGATAAGCGCGCTGATTTTCTTATGCCGCAGTTCATCGTGACATAGCCGGGTATCGTAAGCGCCATCGGCGGCGGCTGACCTGATTTTCCGGTGGGTTTGCCGGATTAACCCGGGGAAGGCCTCTGAGTCCGTAACGTTGTTCAGCGACAGGTCAGCGCAGATGATTTCATGTGTTTTACTGTCAACGGCGAGATGCAGCTTACGCCAGATACGGCGGCGTTCCTGGCCATGCTTTTTGACTTTCCACTCGCCTTCACCGAAGACCTTCAGCCCGGTGGAATCAATTACCAGGTGTGCGATTTCACCCCGGGTGGGCGTTTTGAAACTGACATTAACCGACTTTGCCCGCCTGCTGACACAGCTGTAATCCGGGCAGCGTAGCGGAACGTTCATCAGAGAAAAAATGGAATCAATAAAGCCCTGCGCAGCGCGCAGGGTCAGCCTGAATACGCGTTTAATGACCAGCACAGTCGTGATGGCAAGGTCAGAATAGCGCTGAGGTCTGCCTCGTGAAGAAGGCGCTGCCGACTCATACCAGGCCTGAATAGCTTCATCATCCAGCCAGAAAGTTATGGAGCCACGGTTGATGAGGGCTTTATTGTAGGTGGGCCAGTTGGTGATTTTGAACTTTTGCTTTGCCACGGAACGGTCTGCGTTGTCGGGAAGATGCGTGATCTGATCCTTCAACTCAGCAAAAGTTCGATTTATTCAACAAAGCCGCGGTGATGCTTACGGTATGGTGGTTATCAAGTTTTATCCTGATTAGCACCCTTAATGGCTATTTCGATAATCAGGACCGCGATTTTCTGACAGGTAAACTTCAGCTCACCGAAGAGTTTCTTAAAACAGAGACGTTCCGGAACAAAACGGATATTAAGTCATTATCAGAAAAAATAAACGATGCGATGGTAGGGCACAATGGTTTATTCATTTCTATAAAAAACATGGAAAATGAAAAAATTGTTGAACTCTATGCCAAAAATTCTGTTGTTCCAGCGGTCCTGCTTAATAAGTCGGGTGATATTCTCGACTATATGATCCAGACGGAAGAAAATAACACCGTGTACCGCAGTATCTCGCGGCGGGTTGCCGTGACGCCGGAACAGGGTAAAAGCAAACATGTCATCATTACGGTTGCCACGGATACTGGGTATCACACCCTGTTTATGGATAAGCTCAGTACCTGGCTGTTCTGGTTCAATATCGGTCTGGTCTTTATTTCTGTTTTTCTGGGCTGGCTGACCACACGTATTGGTCTGAAACCGCTACGGGAAATGACCAGTCTGGCTTCCTCCATGACCGTACACAGCCTGGATCAGCGTCTTAATCCCGATTTGGCTCCGCCGGAAATTTCTGAGACCATGCAGGAGTTCAATAACATGTTCGATCGCCTGGAGGGGTCATTCCGGAAACTGTCAGATTTCTCGTCTGACATCGCGCATGAGCTGCGCACACCGGTCAGTAATCTGATGATGCAGACGCAGTTTGCACTGGCTAAGGAAAGGGATGTTTCGCATTACCGCGAAATCTTATTCGCTTACCTGGAAGAACTGAAAAGGTTGTCACGAATGACCAGTGATATGCTTTTTCTGGCACGTTCAGAGCATGGTCTGCTGCAGCTGGATAAACATGATGTGGATCTGGCCGCCGAACTGAATGAATTACGTGAGCTGTTCGAGCCTCTGGCAGACGAAACAGGAAAGACAATCACCGTTGAAGGAGAGGGCGTTGTTGCCGGAGACAGCGATATGCTGCGACGTGCTTTCAGTAACCTGCTTTCCAATGCAATCAAGTATTCTCCCGATAACACCTGTACAGCGATACACCTTGAGCGTGACAGTGACTGTGTGAACGTGATGATTACGAATACGATGTCCGGCCAGGTTCCCGCTAATCTGGAACGTTTGTTTGATCGGTTCTATCGAGCTGATTCATCAAGGGTCCACAACACGGAAGGCGCGGGGCTGGGATTATCAATTACAAGGTCGATCATTCATGCTCATGGCGGCGAGCTGTCAGCAGAACAGCAGGGGCGGGAAATTGTGTTCAGTGTGCGCCTGTTAATGGATTAATCCCGTTCTTCAGGAGAAACCTGGAAGGTGACAAAATTGTCATCATTCAGTCACGCGATAAACAGAGGCGGTTTTTTATAATCATACATAAATCAGGAGCAGAGTGATAACGCAATCGCCTGGTTCCTGGAGTGATGAATAACCCGCCCTGAGATCAAATGCTTTCTCTGTTATAAGCCGTTGATTGTTTGGGTATGAAAACACCGGAGACCCAACCATGAAAAAGATCCTTGTATCATTTGTTGCCATTATGGCTGTCGCTTCATCCGCCATGGCTGCAGAGACAATGAACATGCATGACCAGGTAAATAATGCCCAGGCACCCGCCCATCAGATGCAGTCAACCTCTGAAAAAAGCGCTGTTCAGGGAGACAGTATGACAATGATGGATATGAGCGGACACGATCAGGCTGCAATGTCCCATGAAATGATGCAAAACGGCAACGCTTCTGCCCACCAGGACATGGCGGAGATGCATAAAAAAATGATGAAAGGCAAACCAGGGGCCACCAACGAATCAGCAACGTCATTTTCAGAAATGAACGAGCATGAAAAAGCCGCTGTTGTGCACGAGAAGGCGAATAATGGTCAGTCTTCCGTTATTCATCAGCAGCAGGCTGAAAAGCATCGCAGCCAGATCACCCAGAATTAACCCGCAGCTCCACTTGTTAGACCCTCATTTGACGCCGAAGTCACTGGCTTACGCTCCCGTCCGGGAGCGTTTTTTTTATTCTTTCATTTATCATTGAGTCTTATGGGAATGGATTTAATCAGTTACTTAATCCCTGCCTCAGCAACAAGTCCCGGAAAGAGCAGCTTTATATTCCGGGTTTTTCTGCTCATAACCTCAACGGTGGCGCTTAGGATGTACTTTGTAAGTACCCAGAGTGTGTGTCATCAGTACCGGTGTTAATGCACCAGCCCATTCCAGCCATGTATACCCATGTAAATCCCAACAGCAGCAATCAGGGCGCTTGAAATATAGGGGGCTCTTCTGGCGATGGTATTGAAGCCACTCCAGCGTTTGGCGACCTGACGAACGCTGATCGCCGCACCCACTCCAACCGTTACGAGGGTCAATGCCAGGCCGATACTGAAACAAACAACCAGTGTGGCACCCAGCGTAAGCGCTTTAAGCTGAAGGCAGATCAACAATACAGTTATAGCTGCCGGGCAAGGGATAAGCCCTCCTGTCAGTCCAAATATCAGGATTTGCCCGTTGGTTACTTCTTTCCCGTCGAAGCGGCGTTTTATGTCATTGGCATGAGCCAGTTCGTGAGCGTCCTGATACTCTTTCGAATTCACATCCAGCCCATCAAGCTCAGAGTGGTCATGGTCATGGTCGTGTTCAGCGAACGCCACATCATAGTCATGGACATGACCACGATGTCCCAGAGACAGACGTACGTTGAAACTGTGAGGCTCAGGGATGGGAGATGTTGACTCCAGATAATCACCATGATCAACAAATTCAAAAGTCTGAGAGATCGTACTGTTTTCCCGAAGTGTGGTTAATGAGATATCTTCAGAAGCCCATCTTTGGCCACTAAGAGTGCGTAGCCGCCAGTGGGGAAGTTGTCCTTCTTCAAAAATGGACAGTTCAACTTTTCCATGGCCAGTATCGATCAACCTTGTTTCGTCATGGTGATGATGTTCATTCTCCTGCATTCCCTCCAGCCAGTTTTTCTCACCGCTCCAGGTTCGCCAGAACATCCAAAAAGCCGTACCAAGGATGATCACTGAAGAGACCATCTGTAGCCAGGGTTCGGCTGATTCTGCGGTAAATTTATTACTGATATACATCCCTCCAAAAGCAATCAGCCATACGACTGCAGTGTGCGACAATGTTGCCGCGACACCCAGCATCACGGCCTGACGTACGGTGCCTTTTATAGCAATGATGAATGCTGCCATCATTGTTTTGGAGTGCCCGGGCTCCAGTCCATGAAGCGCGCCAAGCAGAATGGCGCTGGGGATGAAAAACCATGCGTTGCCTTGCTGAAGAAGTGTCGTAAATTCGTTCATGAGAATCATTCTTGGTTATTAAGTGTAGGCCGGATTCTACTCCCCCCCAGTAAAATATACTACCCCCCAGTAGAATAACGCTGGTATAGTTACATAAAATATCCAGGAGAGTGAGAGCCCACATGTCACATACCATCCGCGATAAACAAAAACTGAAAGCACGTACAAGCAAGATCCAGGGGCAGGTTGCTGCGCTGAAAAAAATGCTTGATGAACCTCACGAATGTGCCGCTGTACTGCAACAAATAGCCGCCATACGTGGTGCCGTGAATGGTTTATTGCGTGAAGTGATTAAAGGACATTTGACTGAACATATTGTTCATGAAAGTGAAGAACAGAAACGAGAAGAAGACCTGGACGTTGTGCTGAAGGTTCTGGATTCTTACATCAAGTGACAGTTTGGCTAAAAGCCCTGAGCATTAATTTATCTAAATAACACGTTATCAAGTGACGGTTTTGGGCTGTTTGTAGCGGCATAGTGAGTTTGTTTAATCAATGAGCTTTAAGATGCCCCCCTTCATGCAAGGCAACGCGTACATTTCTGGTACATCTACTTCCCTTACTTTGCTCAGGGCAACCCACATTGTTAAAGCCTCTACTCGCTGACCATCAAAATCACCCAACGTCAGATAATGGAAAAAAATTTTGGATGACATTTTGAAACGTGTCCTCTGCTGTGAACGTCGAGAGATGCTACGCGAGAAAGGAGATGACCTACTTAGTATCCTGTTAAGTAGGTCTATCTGAAGAAGTAGACAACTTTAAAGTCTTTTTCATGTTAAAGGAGACAACTTTAATGTCTGTGTACAACACAGGCACGCCCGCCACGCTGAAACCACTGGCATGGTTCTTTGGCCTCGTGGGAAGTTACTGGACAGCGCCGCTGATGCTGTTGGGTCTGTGGTGGTGGTCGAAATCGGCTACAAACCCGGCGCGTGGTACGGCCGTTCGGCATCGCCTTATTGGTTTTAGCGCGGCCTTCTTGCTGGCGTTATTGGTCGCCACCGCCTTGAAGCTATGGTTCGACTTTCCACGCCCGCCTGCCGTCCTTGGCGACCTGGCGCGCGTCATCGGGGACAAAGAGCTTCACTACAGCCTGCCCAGCGGGCATGCCACCTATGCCGCGATGGTGGTCGGCGCGCTCTGGCCTTTGATGGGCCGCCGTGGTCGTCTCAGTTTAATGCTGTACGCCACATTGGTCGGCTGGTCGCGCATCGCGGCCGGAATGCACTTTCCGGCCGATGTGTTGGCGGGGTGGACGCTGGGATGGAGCTGCACGGCACTCGCCGGGTGGTTGCTGCCGTTGGCCGCCCCTGTGTGGCAATCGGCCCGCCGCACATCGGCTTGGGTCTGGTTCACCGTGGCCGCCAGTGCTGTCATGACCGATCAGCTCACGAAGTTCGCCATCATCCGCACGTTTGCCTACGGTGAGCAAGTCGAAATCACCCCGTTTTTCAACCTCGTTCATGTCCTGAATCCGGGTGCGGCATTCAGCTTTTTGGCGAACGCTGGTGGCTGGCAACGTTACTTTTTCATCACGCTGGGTCTGGCTGTTTCTGCTTGGCTGGGGCGCATGCTGTGCCAGCAACGGCCACGTCTCGAAGCGATGGGCTACAGCCTGATCCTCGGCGGTGCGCTGGGCAATGTCGCGGATCGTGTGCTGCGTGGACAGGTTGTTGATTTCCTTGACTTCCATTGGCGACTTGCGCACTGGCCCGCCTTCAACCTCGCTGATGTGGCGATAACTATCGGAGCGCTCTGCCTGTTCTTGACGGTTGTACCGAAAAGCAGTAAAGGCACAGAGGCCGAGGTGTCCGGTTAAGCTATACCCTAACCTGATGTCAGATGCTTGGCGCAAAGCACGTCAGAATAGAGTTGTAGTTTGTATTTATTGACACAAGCCGCCAAGGGTAATGGATTTCATCCTGACACTTTTACCTTTGGAGGCACCTTGCAAGGTCAACGCATTGGCTATATCCGCGTCAGCAGCTTCGACCAGAACCCTGATCGGCAACTGGAGCAAATCGAAGTCGGTAAGGTATTCACCGATAAGGCTTCCGGCAAGGACACGCAACGTCCCGAACTTGAAAGGCTGCTGGCCTTTGTGCGCGAGGGCGACACCGTGGTGGTGCACAGCATGGACAGGTTGGCACGCAATCTCGATGACCTGCGCCGCATCGTTCAGGGGCTGACACAACGGGGCGTGCGGATGGAGTTTGTCAAAGAAGGGCTGGCGTTCACCGGCGATGACTCACCGATGGCCAATTTGATGCTGTCGGTCATGGGGGCTTTTGCGGAGTTCGAGCGCGCACTGATCCGCGAACGCCAGCGCGAGGGAATCGTGCTGGCCAAGCAGCGCGGTGCCTACCGGGGACGAAAGAAATCGCTGAACAGCGAACAAATTGCCAAGTTGAAACAGCGAGTCGCGGCAGGCGATCAAAAAACCTTGGTGGCCCGTGACTTCGGCATCAGTCGCGAAACCTTGTACCAGTACCTGCGGGAAGACTGATCATGCCGCGCCGCTCAATCCTGTCCGCCACCGAGCGCGAAAGCCTGCTGGCACTACCAGATGCCAAAGACGAACTGATACGGCACTACACGTTCAACGAAACCGACCTATCGGTGATCCGCCAGCGTCGCGGCGCTGCGAATCGATTGGGCTTCGCCGTGCAGCTTTGCTACTTGCGATTCCCTGGCATCTTCTTGGGCATCGATGAGCCTCCGTTTCCGCCCCTGTTGCGCATGGTGGCCGCACAACTCAAGGTGCCGGTGGAAAGTTGGAACGATTACGGCCAGCGCGAGCAGACGCGGCGGGAGCACTTGGTCGAGCTGCAAACGGTGTTCGGGTTCAAGCCCTTCACCATGAGTCACTACCGGCAAGCCGTGCATACATTGACCGAGCTGGCCTTGCAGACCGATAAAGGGATTGTGCTGGCCAGCACCCTTGTCGAAAACCTGCGGCGGCAGAGCATCATCCTGCCCGCCATGAATGCCATCGAGCGCGCGAGCGCCGAGGCCATCACCCGTGCCAACCGGCGTATTTACGCGGCGTTGACCGATTCTTTGTTATCGCTCCACCGTCAGCGCCTGGACGAACTTCTCAAGCGCAAGGACGGCAGCAAATTGACGTGGCTGGCATGGCTGCGCCAGTCGCCCGTCAAGCCGAACTCTCGGCATATGCTTGAACACATCGAGCGCCTCAAGGCTTGGCAGGCGCTTGACCTTCCCGCAGGCATCGAGCGACAAGTTCACCAGAACCGCCTGCTCAAGATCGCCCGTGAGGGTGGGCAGATGACGCCTGCCGATCTGGCAAAGTTCGAGATGCAACGACGCTATGCCACTCTGGTTTCGCTGGCCATTGAAGGCATGGCCACCGTCACCGACGAAATCATCGACCTGCACGACCGCATCATTGGCAAACTATTCAACGCCGCCAAGAACAAGCATCAGCAGCAGTTTCAGGCTTCCGGCAAGGCGATCAATGACAAGGTGCGGATGTATGGCCGCATCGGCCAAGCCTTGCTGGAAGCCAAACAGAGCGGCGGCGATCCGTTCGCCGCCATCGAGGCCGTAATGCCGTGGGATACCTTCGCCGCCAGCGTCACGGAGGCGCAAAAGCTCGCGCAGCCGGAGAGCTTCGACTTTCTGCATCGCATCGGTGAAAGCTACGCCACGTTGCGCCGCTACGCGCCGCAGTTCCTGGACGTACTTAAGTTACGGGCGGCACCAGCCGCCAAGGGCGTACTCGATGCCATCGAGGTGCTTCGCGGCATGAACAGCGACAACGCCCGCAAGGTGCCCGCCGACGCGCCGACCGCATTCATCAAGCCACGCTGGGCGAAACTGGTGCTCACGGACGATGGCATTGACCGGCGCTACTACGAGCTGTGCGCCCTGTCAGAGCTAAAGAACGCGCTGCGATCAGGCGATGTCTGGGTGCAGGGTTCGCGCCAGTTCAAGGACTTTGATGAGTACCTGGTGCCGGCCGAGAAGTTCGCTACTCTGAAGCTGGCCAACGAATTGTCGCTGGCAGTGGCCACCGATTGCGATCAGTATTTGCACGACCGACTGGCATTGCTGGAACAGCAGCTTGCCACCGTCAACCGCATGGCGGCGGCCAATGATCTGCCGGATGCCATCATTACCGAGTCCGGCCTGAAGATCACGCCGCTGGACGCGGCGGTGCCGGAGACCGCACAAGCCCTAATCGACCAGTCGGCGATGCTGCTGCCACACGTCAAGATTACCGAACTGCTGATGGAAGTTGATGAGTGGACAGGCTTCACCCGGCATTTCACGCATCTGAAGACCGGCGACACGGCCAAGGACAAAACCTTGCTGCTGACGACGATCCTGGCTGATGGCATCAATCTCGGGCTAACCAAGATGGCCGAGTCCTGCCCAGGCACGACTTACGCCAAGCTGTCGTGGCTGCAAGCCTGGCACATCCGGGATGAAACGTACTCAACGGCGCTGGCCGAACTGGTCAACGCGCAGTTCCGGCAATCCTTTGCCGGAAACTGGGGCGATGGCACCACGTCATCGTCGGATGGCCAAAATTTCAGAACCGGCAGCAAAGCGGAGAGCACCGGGCATATCAACCCGAAGTATGGAAGCAGTCCAGGCCGGACGTTTTATACCCATATCTCCGACCAGTACGCGCCCTTCAGCACCAAGGTAGTCAACGTCGGCGTGCGTGATTCAACCTATGTGCTCGATGGCCTGCTGTACCACGAGTCGGACTTGCGGATCGAGGAGCACTACACCGACACAGCGGGCTTTACCGATCATGTCTTCGGCCTGATGCACCTACTGGGCTTCCGATTCGCGCCACGTATCCGAGACCTGGGCGACACCAAGCTATTCATCCCAAAGGGCGATGCCGCCTATGACGCGCTCAAGCCGATGATTAGCAGCGACCGGCTGAACATCAAGCAGATACGCGCCCATTGGGATGAAATCTTGCGGTTCGCCACTTCGATCAAGCAGGGTACGGTGACGGCCTCGCTGATGTTGCGCAAGCTCGGCAGCTATCCGCGTCAGAACGGACTGGCCGTTGCACTGCGCGAGCTGGGGCGCATTGAGCGCACGCTGTTCATACTGGATTGGCTGCAAAGCGTGGAGCTGCGCCGCCGCGTGCAGGCCGGACTCAACAAAGGCGAGGCGCGCAACGCGCTGGCCAGGGCGGTGTTCTTCAACCGACTGGGCGAAATCCGCGACCGCAGTTTTGAGCAACAACGCTACCGGGCCAGCGGCCTCAATCTGGTAACGGCGGCCATCGTGCTTTGGAACACGGCCTATCTGGAACGGGCAACCAATGCTTTGAACGGGCACGGCAAACCGGTAGACGAGACGCTGTTTCAATACCTGTCACCGCTGGGGTGGGAACACATCAATCTGACCGGCGATTACCTCTGGCGCAGCAGCACCAAGGTCGGCGCAGGCAAGTTCAGACCGTTGCGACCACTGCCACCGGCTTAACGTGCTTTATTTTCCGTTTTCTGAGACGATCCCTGAATTCACTATCGGCGAAGGTGAGTTGATGGCTCATGATGTCCCTCTGGGATGCGCTCCGGATGAATATGATGATCTCATATCAGGAACTTGTTCGCACCTTCCCTAGCCATAACAAAAATCAAGTTTTAGCAAGGTAAGGGGGTCTCTGTGTAGTTCAATAGAATTATTATTACTTTTTTCTCTGAATCAATTCGCTACGTTTATTCTTTAGTCAAATATCTTAAATGGAGTGTTTGATTTTTCTGTTAAAATTTTAAATGAGTCTAAGTTTCACAAGCGTTTAATTTTCCCGAATAACTCTCATATTCATTCTTTGCCTGACCAAATTTTTACTTTTTGGCTTTCTGTGTAGAAATATTTGTGCTTTCGGTGGCTTTTGTGTTTCTTAGGCTTAATTGAAATCAACTCATCTAACGTAGAACCTCTTTGTGAAAGAGGTTATCTAACAAATGACCATACAGAAGAAGGCACCTTATCATATAGTCTATTCATGGTGAGCTCAGCTAAACGGTGATCGGCGGCTGAATAGAAAATTGATAGTTCACCATCGTTTAATTTGTATCGGTTGGATTCAATTACTTTTTCTAATGTCTCTTTTGACGCACAGCGGCGAAGCTGAAAAAGCCATTCTTGTTTGGTTTTAATCATGTTGATAACTTCTCTTATTTATTATTGTCCCTTACGAGACGTATGAAGGTTTACCTGCTTTACTGGCAAATTCTTTTCTTTCACCGATTTTACCTTTGTTTATTATAGTCTCAACCTGTTTTTTTGTTAGTGTTTTTCTGCCATTGGGCGTTTCAGCGAAGTGATGGGCTACCTAATGGTACGAGACCATGCAATCACGTTAGTTTGAACTACAAAGCCATTATAGGGGTAATCCTGAAATCGCTATGACGCGCTAACTTCCGCTTCTGGCACACTGCGGTCTTCATCAGAACGCCAGTGACTAGGGACTATAGGTATGACTGAATAAAGGAATTACAGCACCGTGCCGACTTTAACAATGCTATAGGTAAAGCGTGTCCTCTTATTTAGTTTCAATTACATCAACAAGCTTTGTTATCTCTATTAGTGCGGGGCACTTATTTAAAGTAATGGAAATAGCCTGATTATTCTCTATGACTAAGCGGTCACTGTTTACAAATCTTCCATTTGGAAGATGAAGTTCAACAGAATCATCCTCTTTAGACTTTATATCTACAGCGGCTGTCCGTACCAGCTCGACGTTAACGAGTTTAGAACCATCAGATTTTATTTTCAAAACTCGTATTTCAACAGCATATTCATTGTCGACATTAAATTTTACTTTCTGATTCGTGTCGAATTTAACGCTCTCTGTTTTAATGATTTTGTTATGGACTTTCAGGTCTTTAATCTTTATTTTGCTTGATATAATGCTTCCGGCTTCAAATAGCGTAAATGTGGCCTTCAACGTATCAGCAATGCAAATTACTGGGGTGAATAACACGGCTGTCATGACTAATCCATATGCGAATTTTTTAATCATTTTATTTACCCTTCCTTTTTGTTGTTGAAATTTAGGGATTCATATGTTTTTGTGTGAAAATTATCCTTTCCATATTGGAACATCACCCATCATTGTACAACGAACGGTATCTGGACCTGCGACTATGGTTGAGCCTGAGCTGTAGTATTTATTATTGTAAAGGCAGGATGTTTTTATCTGCGCGTCGGTGGGGGGTACGATTGATGAGCCGTCTTTATCAATTAGAGTCTGAAGGAGATGATTGGTCTGTTTTTGTTGCACTAATAACTCATTCAGTACATTGTTTTTAATTGGTGCATTTCCGTCGTCAGCGAATACTCCACTGCTTATTAAGGATACGACGAAGATAAAAACACTAGCGACGCAGAGAAAAATAATTGGCATTTTCATTTCTTATTTCCTATAGAAGTATTCACCCTTTGAGGGATTCGACTCCGGAGTAGCTGGCATAGTCTGTTAGCGTAGGTTTTCACCCCATTGGCCCTTCCAGCATCGCGATGACCTATATCTAATGATACTTCCATATATACTGACGCGCCTTAATGGCTTGTCCAACCCCTTGCCATACAAAATCAAGTTTTGGCACGGTAAGGGGTTCTCGGTATAGTTCAACAGAACGGTTATTGCTTGATTATCTGATCAATCTGCCTAAATCAATTCACGACGTTTATTCTTCCATCGATTATCTTATATGGAGTGTTGGGTAAGATGCCATTTTTACCGATTCGACACACTGTGACTTCTAGCTTATTGCCAAACCACCATGTAAACCTGATCTCTGAATTATCACCTGCAGAGACAACAGAACCAGGACCCACAATAACCTTTGAGTCTGGACCAGTTTGAATTCGTGAAAAATCTCCGGCATCTATAGTGCAATCTGATCCTGCCGATATAACACAATGTGTACGACATTGGACATATGCGTTACCGCCTGTGTTTATTTGGCAATTATCAAGCGCATGTATAGAGGTCTCATTGCCTACTGTCAGAGTGGTTTTGTTTGGGATCAAGAATGCACTAGCGTTACCGTTACTAACTATAATTTCCATAGAATCGTGGTCTCTAAGGGGTTGAACCACCACACAACGGCTGCTAATCCGATGACACTATGGTGGCGAGCTGAGCATGAGTTAGCAGTACCGGCCACGACCGGCCAACCCGAAGGTTGCCCAATACCCAGCCCGCCAAAGTTGGAAGACTGTATTGCGTGGTATCCGGACTGCTAATTCCGGTGCACTTATTAGTGCATGTGAGAGGCTAAATGAACTTTACTGTTTTAGCAAGCTATAGCGCTTAGTTACTTTGGTTAGGATAGTACACAAAATGGCTAATATTACACCAAAGAGCAAAACTGTAGGATGCTTTTGAATTACAAATACACCTCCTACGATAATGCCAAATGTTAAAGGAAGTAGAAAAGATAGAACCAAAATTAATATTGAACGAATGATTTTATTATTCATATTAAGCCTCTCACTATTTATTCATATATCATAACATATGTCAGTATATATTGCTTGGAGATACACCTCATTTTATTGAATTTTCTGGAACTTTATTTGGTTTTGATTTGCCATTTGGGTTTTTAGTATTCAAGGTATTCTCTGTCTTATTGGCTAGTATATTTGTTGCGTGACTTACTTTATCAGTGGTATCGCGACCTAATGATGATGGCATATGTCCACCAACCCAGTTAATAACCTGGTCTGGGACTATGTTCGTTAAACTAAAACTGCTTCCTACAATAGTAATTGATAACGAACAATATATTAATAAGAATCCTATGATACTTGCTATTCCTGTGAATGAGTCAAATTGCGCATTTGCTATAGCGGTTGGTAGCATTTTATTAAGAAATGTTCCTCCTACAACTACGATCCCCCCACCTAGCAGAAAACCACCTACTTGCAATATCGGCCTGAACATCAGGTTTAGCAAAAATATGTAGCCGTGCGTCGTTTTGCTACCCATTCCGTCGCCAGTGCCTAGCAAATGGGAAAATGCCCACAGTGCTGAAGCGAATATCCCTTCACCTATTATTACCAAGTAGTTTATACATGCCGCTAACCAAATTATGAATGGCATCAATGGTATATAAACTGAGAGTGTGATCCCTGAACCTATCAACATAATAAGCAAGACAGCAACATAAGGGCCAACAAAATCCACGATTGCCTTAAAGGCTGCTGTTGCGCCAACAAATTTGTTAGCGACCCATCCAACAAATGTTTCATTTGCACCTGCTGCAATTGCTTTAGCGGCTCCATAAGCTACGAAACTGGTCTCTGCCCCAGCAATTAATCTGTCTCCGAGGTTTTTCATCGATATAATTGGATTCACTTGCCCTGTATCATTCTC
The DNA here is from genome assembly GCF_020150375.1 of Hafnia paralvei. Lineage (NCBI taxonomy): Bacteria > Pseudomonadati > Pseudomonadota > Gammaproteobacteria > Enterobacterales > Hafniaceae > Hafnia > Hafnia paralvei. Next base: position 111,530 of record NZ_CP083738.1, read on the forward strand.
GGACATGGAAACTAGTGTGCCAGTAATATCTTGGCCCATTACGCCGAATACATAACCGAAAAAGCTCCCTGCATCTTTGATTTCATTCGATTCATAGGAAGACTTAGCTGTTAAAATACCTGCATTTGAGTTATCTGTTATAGATTTTTGTGCTTTATAAGCCATTAACGCTAGCTTATATACATCTACACTGACTGGCTGTTGACCTGTTGAGCTACCAAACGCACTTCCTTTTGCTGCGGCAGAGTTTGCTACTCTATTGTTGGCTACGGCTAGAGTCTGATACCAACTTCCAAGTGAAAACCATCCTTCAGACTTGATAGTTTCTGCTACTTGGTTTGTTAAGTTTTGGAGTTGGTTATTTACATTAGACGAGCGTATTGCAGCCGTTACTCGGTTTTCATACACCTGACTTGCGTGCTGTATAATTGACTCTGCGTTTATTAAGCTGGCATTTTCATCTGCTTGTCTTGATAAAACTCCGTTAACAAAATTTTGGGCACCTTCGCGCAAAGCTCTTTGCATTTCATTTAACCCTTCGATATGCGCGTTTTTTATTGCAGAAACATCTATCTTATTTGTAATGCCAAATTTTGCTAAAAGTGAATCATTTTCTTCGATAGCTATTGTCGCACCACCACATGTATAGCTACGAGACTTGAGAATAAATCCGTTATTCATTGGTGATTGGTTTATATAGTCACTCGAAAAGACTATCCCTCCACTTTGTTTTTCTTGCTCTAGGCTAGCATTTATACCGTACATGCATACATCAGCTTCAAATAAGGACCTAGCTAAAGAAGTCGTTGATGGAGCTACCGGCTGTAGAACGAATGTCTGGCCAGCCATGAATGCATCGACAGTTACATCTGTTGCTAAATTTGCTCCTCCCACACCAACCTTAGCCGCTGCATAAAGCATAATTAACGCACTTAAGCTCCAGCCATTCGGCAGCGGTGTAAGCATGGAGAATGCTGCTAATACCCTTATTGGCATCCAAAATGAGCCACGTTCACGATCCAGAAATTGCCCATCATGAGCAGTTTGAGCGGTCTTTTGTAATACTAAGAAACCGCCCATTGCTGTGCCAACGATCAGTAATGTTGAACTGAAAATCTTTAGTATTTGCGAAACTAGAGTATCCCCGCCATCTTCAGTGATCCCATTTAGTGGGTCATTTACGATTTGTCCGAAGAGTGTAACCATTGCCTGACGGCTAATATCAGTTCCTCGATCTGCCGCAGTGTTTAGATCATTTAAATTTTCAGCAAAACTCAATGCTGGCATGGTGATACAAACAACAAGTAAGGCTGTTAGTAACGTCTTACTTTTGTTGATTTTGAAATCTGGATTCAATGAGTCTAATAGCCATTTTGACTCTTTTCTAAAACATTCGAAACTTCCCATCTCCTCTCGAGTAAGTCGACGATTATCAATTTGCCAAAGTCTAAACTGTGTTGGTACAGTGTATATTGCTATGGATAATGCTGATGCTAACATCATAAGTCCATTTACTAACAGCCCATAAGTAATAGCTAATAATCCAATAATCAAAATTGAATATGCAAATAAGAGGATTAAGCGTTTTTTCAGTAGTAATTCATGTCGACGCTTATCTAGACTGAACTCTTCTCCCCTTTTGGCAGCATTACTTTCCGCAATTCTTATCGCTTGTTCGAATGGTACTTCTTTAACTTGTCGTGCTTTCTTACGGTTATCGAGTTTTACCAATATTTCGTCTTTAAGTTGCCCTATGAGCACTCTCTGATTGTCATGAGTTCGATATAAACGTTTAAAGGTTCGCGTCAACGGCATCAATGGGAGCCATATAGGTGCCGATACAACTTTTCCTATGCGTTTTAAATCCATTGTCATTCCCCTCCTGCGCGGGCGCCGATAGCCTGATACTGATTATTGAGCAGAGGGTCATATTCCCCTCGGATTTGTGATGCGAGTTGCTGGCCAGATACGATATTTCCAGCCTGCATTTCATTGCGGAGTTCCAGCAACAGCCAGTTAGTTAGCGATGACACTCTGATCTGTTCTCGCATTAGGTTTTCAGAATCCATCTCTTGGAGATCTTTCTGGTACTCAGTATTCGAATATCGACGTCCAACTTCGAACTGCAAAAATTCAGCCTTCGACATTTTCCCCGTTGATTTAGCCACCTTTGATGCTGTTTCATTAAAATATGATTTTGCGCTTGGCGATTGAATCGCTTCGGCGATCAATGCCTTGGACTCATCAAGCGGTTGTCGTTCCGCGAGTACCCGTTCTTGGGGATCAGCCGCTGCGCTTATCGATGCATTCATCTGATTCTTTAAACCCAAGTATTGAATGCCGGCGGCACTGTTTGCCTCTGCTTTTGTCAAATCTTTGCTAATGCTACGGCGGACTGAGTTTTGGATGTACATACGACCGGCATCTGTCTGTTCTTGTGTGAACGTTAACTCAGGCTCTTTTCCATCTTTACCCGCGCCGCTTAGAATGGTATCGATACGCTTATCTGCACCCGGCATGTCACTACTGATAGATGGACAAGCTTGAGAGCCTCCAAAAGAGGCGTAATCTATGCTGTCGCAGTATTGGGCATGTATTTTTGTAGAGCGTGCTGCGTCAGCAGTAGGTGTTAATGCCGGTTTATTGATAGCCGAATCAATGGCGCCATTAGATGCACTTCCTCCCCCAGGCCGTAATGCCCCTTTTCCGGCAGAGCTACCTGATGAAACTGAACTAGCCCCCCCTGATGCGGATTCGCTACATATGTTATTGGCAACCTGATATTTACTTTTAGCGTCACTAATTTTTTCTTGTCGGGATTTCTCTGTCTGAAATTCACGGTCTGCTTTCGCTGCCGCTTCAACGGTTGTTGCAACTTTACTTCCGTTTTGATTAATCGCAGATCCAATCTGCGTAAGCATTGTGGCCATGTTTGTTTGAAATGCGGATAGTTGAATAGCTACAGCGTTAAAACCGGTTTTCACAACCGATATCAATGTCGCATCCGTGACCGGATATGCAGCCCAAACCCCCCCTGAAATTCCGAGCGTCAGTAGTATTGCGATCGTTGATTTACGCAGCTTCATTATCTAGTTTCTCCTTAATTTCTGAGGAAATTTGCTCAATTAAATAGGAGGAGACTGTCTGTCCTTCAGCGTTTAATCCTTTATTTCTGATGCTTTCTTGATAGCGGAGCGTGGAACCAGAAGGGAAACGTGCGGATAAGTGTTGTCGCACTACAGCAGTGCCAAAGCGTTTATATAATTCATCTCTAATGATCATGTCTGCTTGTGATGTGTTAAAGGCCCACAGCTCAGTAGAACTTGATGTGTTATTTAGGATGTGGCAAACGTTACCCAAGCTTGTCTTGAAGTATGCTAAGAAATTTGCACCTTTCGGCCCAGGCCCGCGGCATTCAAGTTGTAAACGTTTGAGTGTTTCGTCCGTGACGTTAAATTCTTCTCTTAAGATTTTTTCGTCACTGGATGAGCCACCTCGTAATACAAATACATCCGTTGCAGCAGCACGAACGATTGGATGATGGTGTTCAAGGAATTGTGATGCGAGTTCAACAACAAGTCCTAACTTACGTCCCTGAAGAGCGTCTTTAACAAACTGTTCAGATGTGTATGGGTCATCTTTAAAGTTGTGAGCCTCGTCAGCGGCAATGATTCTTTTTTCAGAGCGGTTGGACAATATTCGCTCCCGATGGTGTTCTTTATAGATCTCGGGGCAATAAGGCATAAATGTTTCTTCATCAAGAAAGAAACTACGGGTTCCCATATGTCTTGCGAGCATATAGAAAATGCCAGCTTTGTTTGAGTTTGCGGCCAAAACTTTGCCAAGATCTATCGCCATAAAGCGAGTTTCGGATGAAATCTCAAATCTTGTTCTGCCAGCAAACATCGGGTAAATGTTGGAAACGTCACGAAGATAGCGTTGGACGTACTGCTGGATAGTCTCGCCGGTCGAACTAACGTTCACGTTCGGATAGAGATTAGCCATGATAGATGATGCGGCGACGCTATTGAGTAGCGTCATGTCAGGTACAGCCATTCGCTGCGCTAGGGCCGCTTCATTCTTGTAGCCGTTCTCAAAGAGTAAATCGACTACCTCCCACCACTTGGCACTTTCCCACCAAGATTTATTATGAGTACCTTGTTCTTTTAAAATCGCTACAACCTTGTCAACCTCAGGCAGTACTGTCGCTTCGTATGGGAGTTGGGTTTCTGCCGCGGACGTAAATTTGTAAGCTTGCTCCATCAGTTTTGAAAGAAATCCTTCTAAACCTTCCGGCGTTTTGGTCACAGTGATAGTGCCCTTCTCTCCTACAATTTGTTCTTTCGTCGAGCAAAGCAGTTTCATAAAGTTGAGTTGAAATGTTTTTTCATGTGGTAATGGCATACGAAGGCCAAGTTGAGTATCGAAAATATTTGTGCCGAACTCTCGTGAGTTCTCAAGCTCGATACAGCCAACTTCATGACGCCGTTCCGGTGGAAGTTCATCACGTAAAAGGTTTATTAATCCGAATGAACTTTTGCCGACATCCATGATTAAACCCAGCGGAATTTTGGTGTAGCCTGGCGCGACAGCGAACGCAAAATTCATTACGTTCATCGTTAATGATTTACCGGACCCAGGTGTGCCAGAAAACAGACGAATCCAGGTATCTTGCAGCGGTGAATACGAATGAAGTGGAATGATTTTTCCGTCAGGCGTACATACAGTTAGCCATCCATCACTAAAAGGAGAAGCTGCTTGTGTGAAAGGCATCATTTCTAGAGCATGACGAAGGGGAGGTGTCATGACTGTTGCGGGATTTGCCCGAGCAAAACCAGGTACGGTCGCCAGCCAGTAGGCTGTGCTATCGCCAGTTGAGCTGCTAACGGACGGTACTCCCCACGCTTGGATTGCGGCATCCAGCGTTGTAATACGACGTTTTAAGGTGTCTTGATCTTTTGCCCAGGTAGTTGCACAAAACTGCATACACATAACCGGGTCACTCTCATCAAAGTCCTTAAGCACATCTAGCGCTTCTTTCACTTTCTTGATTTCACCAAAAAAGCCAAGCAGACCCGCTGTCATACTACGTAGTTTACAACTGTCTAACCCCTTCGGTGAGAGCTGAAAAGTACAACGAAACGGCATTGACCGATCCATTTTTGAGAGAAGCTCAGAAAATTGTTGGATATCATGAGGTGCTAGATCCATGTACAACGTGGCATGATAGAAATTACCAGTATTGATGTACTGAGTACCTTCACTTACGGAATTATTCGATGTGCAAATTTGCCACTTTAATTTAAGCGGAAGAAAATCATCTACATGTTTGAGGCTTCCACGCGGACTAAATCCATCAGTAAGTAATAGCGGCTTCCAATTTTGAGCTGTTCGCTCTCTCTCTATCATGATACGTATGCGACGTGTGGCTTCTGGTACTTCTAATCTTCTGAGTAAGATGCCTGACGTGCCCTTGGCATCGCACAAACGAAAGTTATCAATAAGTCGTTGTACGCCGGTGATATGTAGAGTTCTAAGTGACTCGTAAATTGTATTTAAATTCTGGCCGTAGACAGGGTTTTGAAGTCCTTTCGTCTTCTTAGCTTTCTCGCTTTGTTCGTCTTTAAGCGTTTCTTTGGCCAAAGCAAGCAAACCCGTTTTGAAAACCAATAAATTTTGCTCAAAATGACAACGGCTGGCATTTTTAGATATTCGATCCAAAATAACGTCTTTAACGTTAAGGCCCATGCGTTCGCTGGCTTGGATTTGAGGCGCAACAATTCGGGCTAACTCATCATATGCTCGATCGGGGTCTTCTTCGTATGACAACCAAAATTCGTGGCCATACTTTTGGCAAAGCGGCCTTAGCAATGAAGATAGATAATTAAGCATCTCGGAGTAATGATTTTGACCTACAATCTGGAACACGCCTTGTAGATCAAAAACCGTGATTAATTCACCTAGTTCGGTTGTAATAATATAAGGTGATTCGAGCGAAGTATCGTTATCCATATCTCGCTTACTTAAAGGAACCACCGTATCCCAAGCTGAGTATTCTGGCATGGGCTTATTAATTGTCCCTGCAGAGATAGCAGCAAAAAGCCGTGAAAGGCCATCTAAAAACTCAGTTATCATTTATTGTCTCCAAAACAAAAAATTTTCAGCAAAGGTTTTTTTTCTTTTCTGAAATGACAATTTTTTGAGATTAAAAAATAGGAATAGATTCCTGTTAACATTTTTAGTGTTTTCAACTTCTAAGGGAGTCATGCTTTTTAAAGAATGGTAAAAAGCAACAGGTGAAGCTGTTCTAAAGTGGTCATTTACGTACTTTTGCTTTGATGCTAACCATTTCATTAGTATATGAGCATGTTTAATATCATTTTCGTTGTCGCTTTTTAGCAACTCGAATATTCCAAACTGAAAATTACAAAGATGACCTTGATTTTGATTTGGAAGGAAAATGAACGTAGCCTCATCAGTTATATGACTGAATAAATGCCATTTATCAAATGGAGAGTCTGTTAGTGCAAACTCTCTAAATAATTCATCTGCGGTTAAACGAGCATTCATACCATCCTCCAAGATATGTTCCATCAGGAAACAGCTCCCTGATGGAACATAAACATATTAATAAGAAGTCATTTCCACACCCGTCGATTCAGCGACTGTAGATAACCAGAATGTCGCGCCACCAAATACCAATGCTGCTAACACCAACCAACCTACACTGCTAAGTTTTGCTTCGTGATCTCCATTAGCTTTGCGTTTGATAATGGCACCGGCAAAAATCATGCAGAGGAATGCAATTACTCCAGCAATTACAGCAGCCGCCGTTTTTACGGTTTGGGCTTGATCAGCAATTTTTTGAAAAATCTCGCCAATGGTCATGGCATTGGCTGGTGAAGAGAACATAAAAAAAACAGCCGTGATAGAAACGAAAAATTTACAATAATCAATTTTTTTGAAGCTGAATTTAGATTTCATAACTAATCCTTTAAATACTTTCTGCGAAAGATGATAGTAATTGCGATATTTGTACGAGTAGTCCGCCGCCGATGATCTGAATAGCGGCTTGCGCTGCTAAGTCACCACCTTTATTTTCTCCTATTACCTTTTGTCTTAACGTAAATATGCCTTTCAAACCAAAAAGACCGCCCATCATCGCCACAAATGTCAATGCAGCATTAATAACATCAGCAAACTGTCCAAGGTTTCCACCTTGTTGAACATACGAAATTGGAGCAAAGGAAACATCGCCTAATCCCATCGAGTTACTTATTGCACCCAATGTTCCTGCATACTGCGCGACTAACGTAGATAAGAATAAAACTCCCGCGACTTCCCCCAATGAAATAGGTGTTGCTCCAGGAGTCGTACTACGCATCATTTTTAGCGCTAATGAATAAAGCCATAAAAAAGCAACGAGCAGTGAAATTACCCAGATTAATGCCCAGAAAGGAGCAGAAACATTATCAATTAGATTGATAAAGGCCACGGATAGCTCTTCCATTAACGTATCACTCCTTTTGTTGTGATAACCTCACGATTTATTGCATCTATAGCTATTACTTTTCCGCCTGCAAAATTTTCCCCGAGGGTAACGGTATATACAGTTTGTCCTTTCTTGATAAATGCATATCCGCTATATACGCTGTAGACTGAAACACCTGTAATTGTTTTCAATCCACGACTCTGGGAAATGGGCGGTGATTTTTTTGATATGCCATTTTTTAGACGGTCGTTTTCACCTAAAAGCCACTGATACTTCTTTAGCAATTCTTGATATTTAAGATCTCTAAATTCCGTATTCTTTTTAGCTAGCTGTAACGCCTCTTGAAGTTCAGCATTTTCGAGTGCAACTCCACCAATATCTTTATTCGGGCTCTTCTCTTCGAGCACTTCTATGTCCGGTGCTTTATCAGTTGAACGTGATACATCCTGAGATGCGATCCTGATATCTGGTGCTTGTGTGGTCTGGCTTGGATTATCAGAGGGAAGAGCTAGTGCAATAATAAAAAGAATAACAAGCATCAAAACGAGTAGTGCTAAAGCATACTTACCGTATTTGAAAATCTGATTGGTTTTATGCATTTTGGGTTTGACTTTTTCAGCGACAAACTCAGGTGTCGTCACTTCAGCAACGTCGTTATCCGACTTGAAAATAGCGTCAAACGCATCGTTTTCATCATTAGTATCAGTCATTACGAATTATACCTATTTATCGAAATATTTGAGCCAAAAAAATTTACTCTGCTGAAGCGGAGTTAAATATCGGTCCTGAAGCATTGATCCCCATGTCACTTCTGGTTTGCATCTCAACCTGAGATTGCGCCGCGGGCTGAGTATATGTATTAGGGGGAGTGGTATTCAGACTCTTCTCTACGATATCCGTGCTCATCACAGGCATTAAGAAAATGACGCCAAATGTCGGTTGATCTTCGCGTGTGACTTGAATAGGTGGAATACGTGCATTGTCTGCTTTTAAAACATCAGCTGTTTGTTGTGCCAGTCCACCAAAGAAAGTCCCTTTAACTTGTTCCGAACTTACTTTTCCGTCGTTATTAGTCACGACGGTTCCGTTACTAACGTAGCTAGTTTCTTTCGTATTTTCTTCATATAGCTTGCCAACTTTAGCTACACCCATTGATAGCGCAGGAATGAGAATGCGCCTGATATAATGATTATCTACGCTCCCCGTCAGCATTGAACGACCGGTATCGAGATCAACCGGTTTAGCCTGAATTTTATATGTTTTTGCAATACTCTCATTTTTATCGCGATATGACATTAACGAGAATGACATATCGATATCTTCGCCAACTAACTTGTAGCCAGGTGCAAGAATTGTCGCATTAGCAAGCTCTTTACACATAAGCTTTGCACGAACTATGGAATTCGTATTCGTATCTAATTGCGTTAAAAGCTTTGCGGGACACAGTTTCAAAGCATCGTAAATTTTAAATGGTGATATAGCCGGTGTTAAGTTTGTTGCAGCAGCAGTGAGTACTGGATTCGCAGCAACATCAGGCATGAATGTAGAAGCATACTTTGCAACATCTTTTGATTCTGCATCGGTTGGTGCCGAGTAGTTCCACGATGACTCAATGGCTTTGATAAGGTCCTCCGCTTCCTTTCTTGCAATCGCCGCAGGTTTTGAGCCAACTGATGCCTGAATGTACTGAGGAGCAACATCAAACGTTAATTCGTTAGACGTAGCCGCAACTACAGGTTTTTTAACTTCTTCACTGTAATAAGCTGGAATTGAGATCCAACTGGCACCTTTTACAATCGCAGTTGAGCCTTTATTCATGTTGTAGCCATCAAGCTGTTTTACATATGCCTGATTTTGCTCTGTCGTCACTTTTTCTCGATTGGGCGTTTTATTGATACGTGTCGCAGTTGGTTCATTAGATGACTTACTGGCAAAGGAGACGACCCACGTGATGACGATTGCCACAATGAGAAGACCAAAGAAACCGCCAATCAAGTAAAAATTTCGGCTTTTATCACCGCCGTTAAGTGATTTATTCTTGGCCATGTTTATAGCTCCACTTTAATCGTAACAGTACTACCCGACTGCATCATCGCTACAAATGGCGAGAGCTCCATTTCGTATACGTGTGTGCCATCTGCCGAGGACAAGGTTTTAGAGAATTGTGTTTTAGACTCCATCGATGTGCGTAAATACATCTTGTCGGCTCTGCGCCACGCACTAACCAAAGAATTATCAGTTTTGAGGCGTATTGCGTCTGATGGTGGAATACCATCTAGCAGCGATTGTAGCTCGGGGCTGCTAAGGCCAATCTTCGCAATACTGGTGATTGAGTATTTAGGCGCGAGCGGGCCGCGACGCGGAATTCTTATATTGATTCGGCTATCGTATTTATACGTTTTGTCGACCGCGTCAGGTTCAACGTTGGCAAGAACAATTGATATGGGGACAGGGAGATCTTTAAGAAGAACGCCGATATCCCCATTTCCATATGAAACAAGAGGTTGAACTAATACAATTGGGGTATTAGTGTAACTACGTACAAAAAAGCGGTCGCTACCACCGCTATTCATCACTTGTTCTGATAAGGGCCAAGGCGCGCCGGTTATATCTTCAAACACAATGTAGGTCGGGCGACCTGGTGCAACACGGACAACGGGATATGCTGATCCAGCCGCAAGGCTAATAGTTTGAGAGCTTGTTCTTGGTACTGAATTGATGATGGGCTGATTTAAACTCGCGCTAAATCTATCTCTATTTGCCAATGCTTCTTTCATGTCTTCAGGAGCTATTGGAGACAGCTTTTCCATCAGAGCTTGCTTGGTCGTCATCATTTCCTGTTGAGTTCCCGAAGCCCTAGCTGTCGTTCCTCGTTGTGTTTGGCCATACGAGGTTTGATCGGGAAAACGTGCACCCTCTGTTTTACCGATCGCGTCCGCAACCAATTTCTCACGCATGTTGCTAGTATCGGTCGTTTCAGAGACCTTGGGAGTGGATTCAGGGAAAGGCATGCTAGCATTAGCAGGTATGCTGGGTGAGACCGAATCAACAATTTTGACATTCGGACCCGCATCCGTTGATAGCTTGGTTGTTTCAGCATTAGCATTGCTAAATACGATACTGACAGCCACAACTATATATTTGAGTTTATCATTCATGATGAGATCCATTATTTCTGTGGGATTGTCACTACCTGTGATATAGCCACGCCCTTAGCATTTTTATTCTTTTCAACGGAGTTTAATGTTGCAATTAGAATAAATTTCATAGGTTTTGAAGTTGTATTTTGACCTACAAAACTAATCGTAATTGGGATCTGAACTTCCCAGTATGCGACTTTGTTTTTTATACCCTTTTTACTAATGATCGCTGTCGAAAACTCGGTGCGAGTGTTCACTCTTTCTTTTGTCATGATGTCTATAATGCCTGCATTTTTTACAGCATTAATCATGTCCGCTAATCCCTTATCAGTAAATCCATCACGCCCTTTCTCTAAATCTTCACGATATGTATCGAAATCAAGATTTAACACATCGTAGAGTGTATCTCGTGTAAATATTTTAATGCCGTTATCCGTAATGACAGGTTGGTCAAGAGGAATAATTGGTGTTAGTGAGCCATCAGGCGAGGTCGCAAAATATTTAATATCTGTATTAATTGCTACTAATACAGATATTACAAGAATCAAACTTAATGAAATGTTGGCTACTGATAATAAAAGCACCGTACGTGATAATCTATTGGCGAGCTTTATTGCTGCTTTAGCTTCTGCAAGCAATCTTTCTAATGCTGTAACTTCAACTTTAGTTTGAACTATTGTGTAGTTGCTATCTTCAGTTGTAGAGTTTTGTTTTTCGCCTTCTGTAGAATTGCTCATTTCAGTTACTCTATAAATTACGGATGATACGTATTATATGTAATTTGTCGAGAAAGTGAACCTGCCAGCGTTAACTATTTACATAAAATAATGGCATTTCTATATCAATAACTTTTTCGTATACGAAAAAACGACAGCTATCATGAATGATTAACGCATTGAATTTATTGTACTTTGTGATTAGCTGTAAGAGAACCTGTAAATAAATTGATCAATCATGTTCGCCGAAGTGGAGAGCAGATGATTGAATTCAGCGAGTGCGGTCGGAGTGAAAAAATGAAAATAACAAGCAAGAGCATGCATTACGAACTGTGCGTACTAGACGTAAACTACATCGAAAGGTACTATGTACTAGATCTTGAGGCGGTCGAATTTGTGCTTTTTCGCAAACGCATAGATTGCGGTCAGTAAAACCTCATGTTCAGTGATACCAAGCTGAATAGCAAGATCATGAGCTTTCTGGCTTACCGACGTATCGAGCCAAAAACTTATTTTTGGTGGGTTATTTTTGCGACCGACGTGTTTGTACTCGGCAGCCTCTTTAGGGGCATCCTTGAGAAAGGACAATACTGCATCATCATAGATTTCACCAACAGGAACATTGAAGGCTTTAGCCATCAGTTTTGCTGCGTGATGATAGTTCGCCGGTATAATTGCTCGACGAATAATTCTGTTATTCCGGATCGACGTTGTAGTAGGATTTTGGTTATAAATACTCATTTTTTATTCGCTTAGAGAGTAAAAAAAAGATCCTAAAAAAGATCATAAATGGCTTGCTACAATGCGATTGTATACTGATAATGTATCATTAGTAAACGAAGTGGAGAGGGAAAATCATGCACTTATCGGTTTTCGCTGAACTTGCTAAGTCAGGGGTGATTTCTGGAGTTATCATTTCTACAGATCCTACTGACGAACGCAAACGCACTGTTGTCGATCTTAAAACTGTTTTTGGTAAAACGGTTCGCTTAACGACAGCTGCCAAAAAAACTCCGCGCTACTTCAAAGATACAGTTCAGGCACTGGAAACGTTATCCAGTTACACCGGAGAATTGAAGAACGTAAAAGTAAAAATCAAAAATTGAAATTCTAAAAAGACAAAGGGTCTTGTGCTGGTAACACAAGACCCAAAGATAAGAGTCGACGATAAAGAAACAGTAAGAGTAAGAATAGACCTAGACTTAGAACTTTAGCGAAGTTTTTGTGAACGCTGGTAACGTCCTACAAAGATACTGCTGAGTATGCTTGAGCGCATTTAACTAAGGTCATCTTACTGTCTCTTTAAGCGGCTCGCAAGCTTTTTGCACCCGTAAAAAAGGGATGATGATGATTTTTTCAGCATTTTACAGCTGTAACGTACATCTATACATGCAGGTTTTCGATGTGTACCTTTTGGATGAAAATTCATGAGTGCACAGACGCAGCTTGCTGCCTGGTCAGTGTCGACATCTGCTCAGCGCTTACTGAATGAAGCGCCCTATCTGCCTCGTTGCAGTGACAACAAAACTGCCGCAATCGTCCGGCCAGTCCTTTACGCTATTCGTTATCCGTACATGCAAGTGAACCGAAGCGGTATGGTTTCTTGGATGGTCTTTGATCTTGACCACTCCAATGCAAATATTTGGGACGATTGCGGACTCCCTGCCCCGAATCTCATCGTTCGTAATCGAAAAAACGGTCATGCGCATCTCTACTATGCGATCGTTCCTGTATGCACTTCTGAAAATGCCCGTAGCAAGCCGCTTCATTACATGAAAGCTATCTATCAAGCGATGGCCATCAAACTCGATGCTGATACTGCTTACTCCGGCCCTGTCGCAAAGACACCATTTCATCCATGGTGGAACACCACCGAAATACATGACCGTGAGTATGAGTTGGGTGAGCTTGCCGACTACGTAGAACTACCAACACATCGTTGGAGTAAAGGGCCTAACCTTGATGCGGTGTCACATTCGCGACATTGCACATTATTCGAAGAGCTCCGGTATTACGCGTACTCGATTGTTTCAAAAATGCGCGAGACATCCACATACCAGCGTTTCCTTCGAGATGTTGAAGCATATGCGCATAACCACAATAATTTTCGTGTACGTGGTTTCAGCGCTAACCTTTCACTTTCGCAAGTTAAAGCTACGGTCAAAAGTGTTTCACGATGGACATGGGATTTCTATACGGGAAACTCTCGGTGTCACAGAGGAGCGATGCAGCTCGATGCCTCACTTCCATTATCACAGCGTCAATGCCTTTCCGCGCAGCGAACACATCAAAAACGCCAGCAGGACACCGCTAGTAAGATCCGTGCAGCGGTAACTGAATTGATTCGTACAGGCCGTACCGTCACTCAGGTTGCGATTGCTGCCATATCCTCTATTAGCCGTCAAACGGTAGCCAAGTATCAATCGGTGATTGAATCAAAATTAGCGCAGCCTACAGAGGTTTCCCGCATTAATGAGACTCCTGCAGGTGATGTTTTAAATGTTAAGTATGGTGTACATCAGATATCTGCCCCTGAAGTTTGTTTAGTATCTCAAACGCTATCTCCTACGTTGAGGCCGGATTATGGAGAGTCTGATCAAGATCGCGTTCCCATTGAGCCCGAGAGCAGTTGATTTATGAGGTTATGGTGGGCTTGTATGTCAATGTTTGGGATTTGTGCACGTTTTAAGGAGAGTTGTCTTTTTTAAAGATTACCTTCGGTCAACACTTCGCCAATCTAAATGCAAGATTTTGATTGGTTCACCGTTTTCGATAACATCGGATTTATTATGGAAGGTGCCTATTACTAAGAATATGTACTACGGGGAATGTTACAGCGTGGTTTTTTCATATTATTTTCTGGAGAACGTCATCAATAATTTTTTACTTTGAGATAATATCCTTTGGAAGGTTTGTACAGGTCTCATATCTCTAGCTAATCAAGTGAATGATATAGCCTATCGTCCGTTATTTACCTGTTGTGGTTATTGCAGAGCCAGATTAATCCCCATCTAAAAGTTGTTTCAGATGAGGATTTTTACGGTTGGCCTGATGATGAATTTTTTCGTATACGAAAAATTATGCCAACACTATAGGGCTTGGATGACACTGAACATGTTAGGATCACGTTCTAACAATCGCAGCACTTTTAAACTACTGCCCTTAGGAACTCGACTGTGTTGCTCCCAAGCTTCGACTAAAGATGGTGATACCCCGACCGCAAGTGCAAATTGCTTTTGTGTCAGTCCTGTATGATCACGAATAGTCTTCACATCAGGAATTTCGTAGGTTGTGACGCGCGCTGGCTTTCTTTTTCCGCGACTTATATCCACAGCCTCTTGGACACTTTCCATCAGTTCATTAAACAATTCATTGTTCATTACTTTTCTCCCCCAATCATAGAGATGAACTTTTTCAGTTGAGACTTTTGTTCATCGCTAATGTTCTCACGTTCATTCTTTGCATAGGCTAACAAAAGATAGATCTCACCTTTTGCATTGAGATAATAATAGATAACACGTATGCCGCCACTTTTGCCTTTACCTTGAATAGCCCAACGAATTTTGCGGCATCCTCCTGTCGCTGATATTGTTGCTCCTGCTTCAGGGTCAAGTCTGAGATACTCTTGAAATTGCTGATATTCATCCTTGCTTAGCAAGCTATCAATTTTCCGTTGAAACACACTAGTTTCAATAAAGTGCAACAGGTTCATGTTCGTCTACCTTCATTGGTTATGCATTAATTATACTCTTACAGTGTAAGACTGTCAAAGTCCATTAATCCCCCTTTTATCCGAAAGAAACAACGTCCTTATTATTGAGTATTCGAATAATACGTATAAAATGAAATAGTTGATCATTCAAGAGAAGGATATGTAGATGTCAAAAGTAGATTATATTTGGAGAAAGTCGCCAGTTTCAAAAACGCATAAGTACTTAGATAATTTTCCTGTAATTAAGAAACTTCTTAATATTCGGCAAGATAGCTTTATATCAACGCTTAAGGAACAGCTCTCCAAGATAGATGATCGCGATCATGTTCTTGTAGATGTTTCTCCATTATGTACTCAATACATTGATAAGACATCTAATCTAGATAAAGCCCTTGCTGACTATTTTACTGCTGAAAAAAAACAGCAAATTAAGGCCTCGTATCCACCTGGCCTTGTTGATGGTATGTCCTATAAACAATGGTGTCACAAGAATATGGCGCAGTTAGTAAAATGGGATGAAGCGTCCATGAGATGCAATGAATTGCTAGAATACAGCCTAAGTAATGAGACTTGGGATTCAACTTCTGATGATAATCTAAAGTATTGGAATAACGAATATGAAAAGATAAGCAATGATCTACTGGAAGACTTACGTCGTCACTCCACAATTATTGATATCGATAATCTCAAGAATAGTAACCAGCATCAATCAGTTAAGGATGACTCGGGTTGCGCACCCAAAGCACCTATGTAGACAACAAATCTTAATTTCGTAGACGAAATTTATCGTCTACGAACCCAGAATATCATCTATCCATTTGTATGCTCCGAAGAGTTTACCTATGATAAAAGTCTTAGAGAAATTTTTCGTATACGAAAATTTCTTTGCTACTAACGGATTCCGATCACTCGAATACGTAAGGCGTTGTACTCTCCTGAAAATCGTCTAATTGACAAATGAGTGACCTGCTCGACAAGTTTCTTACAGCCCTGATCAAAAGATTTTTTCGTATACGAAAAGTTTCGCATCAGCATGGCAGCCCTGTTATCAGTGTTTGTAAAATTGCGTGTCTATCTTCTATGCTGAGGTGCTGGCATTAAAGCCATTTTTCAAATGATGTTAATCAGCAGTTTTTTCGTGTACGAAAATTTATCCTCGGCTATACATCAAGATATGCATGCATGCGGTTCCTTGAGGTCAGAAGTTCACGTTCGCAGAGAGGATAAATTAGGCGGGGAATTGCCAGACTAGACCTAACTTTAGGTACTATGGTTTATAACAAGAAAGGATACGATTATCCAAAATCGATTGGCAAACGTGACACTGTATCGTTAGGTCTGGATCGGCAGGAATTTTCGTATACGAAAATTTCGTTAATGAGTCAATGACCCACTAAATTTTTGGCACTTGTAACGTTCAAGAATCCTCAAAATGAAAATGATAAATTTTTCGTATACGAAAAAATCCTAGCGGAGTACTTTTCTAATGTATTTATTTTGTTCATTAAGCGTTACAAGTTTCGTATTGAATTCACACAGTAAAAAATTCCCCTCACAAACATCTAAATAATTATAAAAACCTGCAACTTGAAAATCTCTTCGATACCTGCCGTATAGGTAATCATGAAGAGTTACAAAAAATGAATCAAAATCAACGTCATAAAAACATTCTGAAAGGCGACCCGATTCTGCGTGGTTTACTCGCTTTGTTGTACCGTCATGATTTTTAAATTGATCATCAAGGTAACGTAAAGCACAGCTTTCTATCTCAGCGAGTTCCAGAGCATTTAAATCTGCTCGACATTTAAACCCACAGAATACGTAATAAGTTGGCCTAGCAGTACTATAGGACCGTGACGTAAGGTCTCCCATAGTTATACCTATTTTGGCATATGTAGGGATTGCCGTATCAGCACCCAAATACAGCCAAGTTGTTGTCGATTCACAATTTTGCTTAGCTTTGTTATATAAATACTCTTCTTTGTAATCGGCACGTGGGTCGAGTTTAAATGGATATTCCTGAAATGGCTTTCTCATCTTATTCAAAATCCTTTATGTTGTAATGTCTTATGTATTTCCCTCATTGTAGAAGACCCATCGTCATTAAAGAATATACAGTTGGTCGAAAGATCTTTACCTCTCTCCGTGGAGTATCCAGCATATCCTGATTTTTTCGTATACGAAAAATCGCATCCACTATATTAATGGTGCGTATCGTAGATTTTGATTGGCAGTGTTGGCGACCGCATAAGCACGAAATTTTTCGTATACGAAAAATTTTAAGACTGCTACCTATCCGCGCCTTTCTCAATTCGTAGTGCTTGAACGGCGCTCTCACCGCTAAAGCTAAATGAAATGCTCTGTTTTGTGGCGATATCTAGCGTAAAAATGCGGGTATAGACTTGTGTGCTTTCCGCGCGCCGGTGGCCCATGAATGCCTGCAGCTCACGCTCGCTGAGGTGGTTATACAAGAGATGCATAGCAAAGCTATGCCTAAAGGTTTTAGGCGTTATCGTTCCCAGCGAAAATGAAACACCATCTTGAGCTGCGCGATCTAAGGCACGGTTTAACCAACGTGACACTGTATCGTGAGACTCTGACCAGATCGGTGCATTCTTGGCGCTGGGGAATGTAGTAAACAGCTGGCGCATGAGTTTTACATAATTGGCATCATAGAGTGGAACCGTTCGGTACACGCTCTCATCTTTCCGTGGCCGACCTTTACCACGGCTTCTTTGCTTCAGCGTTTTCAACGTCACGAAGGGTTGAATTGCGTTGAGGTCAAAATCGTCGCGATGAAGCGCAAGCGCTTCATTAGGTCGTGCGCCGGTATTCCAGAGCGTACTGTAATAGGCCAGTTGTCTGAGATCATCAAGATACCAAAGCAGGGCGGAGATCTCAGGTGCCAAGAGATACATTGGCGCACCCGTTCGGGCGACTGCCATCCTTCGCAATGTAACGGCACGCTGCCAGTTAATTTGTTGATAAGCACCAGTATCATTCTGGTCCCCGATCACCACAGAGTCACCTGTTAAATAGGGTGGTGCAATACGTGAAATCTGGTGAGTCATAAGGTTGCCATTTCCTCAGATTTTACACAGCGTCACTTCATTTTTTTTCGTATACGAAAATTTTCGTGACTTCCAATGCCACAATAACTGTGACTCTGTACAGTATTGTGCATCATGAAGGGCCTCTTCGCACGGGAAAAAAATACCTAATGGGAGATCCAATTTGCGTAACTTATCGAAAAATACCGAGCTTATACGCATGAATAAGATCCTTTTTGTGTGCGGAGATGCTGCCCGGAAAACTATATGTAGTGGTAATAGCAGCTGATATGAGCACTATATATTGTGTTTTAGCGGTGGGAGAGGTGAGGATCGGTAATGCGGATCTATAACAGTTATTCCGCAGAAATGCTTGTGAGTATATTGAAGGGAAACAGGACGAAGCTGACGCTTCGTCCCGAAAACATCACGTTTTACTTCCATTTGGCTGTTTTCCATTCGCAGCATTTTTGGTCGCTATCATTTGAACGCTGTGCATAGATGCGATCGCTTTTTTGGCCACCTTTTTGGGTAGGGCCTTTGAGCGAAGCGAATCAGCGCATTCAATGATGGCTTTGACCTGATGAGGTTCAATATTAATGCCTTCTTTTTTGAAGGTATTGCTGATTTTGATGTGGCCAGCGCCACCGGCTTTCATTTCTTGCATGCGATTAATATTACCTTCGCAGTTTGAAGTACCGAACCATCCCATTGTTTTATATCCTTTTAATTAGTTAAACTGCTTTTTTA
Organism: Hafnia paralvei; assembly: GCF_020150375.1. Taxonomy (NCBI): domain Bacteria; kingdom Pseudomonadati; phylum Pseudomonadota; class Gammaproteobacteria; order Enterobacterales; family Hafniaceae; genus Hafnia; species Hafnia paralvei. Next base: position 130,390 of record NZ_CP083738.1, read on the forward strand.
CTGGCAATATTTGTCGCAATTTCAAGCGTATCGCGTAACAATTTATCAATGCCGCCCACGGCTTTAATACGCATTTCACGTGCTGCGCCACCCGAGACTTTAGTTCCGTCATCAAGAGTGATTTGGGAACACCACGGATCCGTTGTCTGACTTTTCGCCGGTTTTACAAATTTTACGACCTTTCCCATCATTTTATCCTTGGTTCGGGATGGCTAAGACGTAATGCCCGATTGCCTACGTCATTTATACTTCTAACATGATGTGAATACGCTTTGCAATGCTGTGTAAATCAACAGGCGGGGTTTTGTCATGACTTTATAAAATTTGATTAAATTTTCAATTTTTCTCTTTTTTGCCGTAATAGTGGGTTTTTGTGTCTTTCTTGGTGGTCGTTTTCGAATGATTTGAGGTTTTATTGGTTTGGTATGTCTTTTTGTGGTGACATGTAGCTTTGAGATGATAGATATTAATAGGTTGTAACTTATGTATGTATAATTTTTGATTGGTATTTTCGTTTGAAAAAGTACCCATTGGTTAACTAGATTTAAAAAATGAGGGCGTTCTCCTTTAGGGTTGCGACAGAAAAACATAAGTCTGGATATTCAAGACATCCATACTATTTCTAAAGCCTATTTAAATTGAGCTAAATATCATGAAGTTAATTCGTGCAATGATAAGATATTGCAGTATCATAATTATGATGTAAAAAATTTAAAATTTATTTTAATAAATTAAAAATAAACATGGAGAAAGTATGAATAACAATAATCAATCAGACAACTTTGCATTAAAAACTATGCACGAAATGTTGGAACATGTAATAGAAAAGGAAAAGTTTAATAATAATAAATACTATGTCGTTAAGCAAAAACACATACAACTTATATCAATGATGAAACAAGTTACTTCAAAATATTCACGAATCGGATTCTCTATTTCAATGGATGCTGAAACAGAAATACCATTAGTTTCTGATGCTTTAATTAATGAGGGCTGTGAGTATACAGTTAAGTCATTTTCTATTATCTATAAGAATAATAAAACTCCAATTGAATTGAAATTTGAACCATACAAAATTGGCAATTCAATATACTATTCATTAAAAATAGTACGCGATGGGAGTGATCTTCTTCCCATTGCTAATTTAACCTATGAAGTTGATGAGCTATTTGAACCATGGTTCTTAAAATATAACTATGATAGTAAAGTGATAAGTTCAGGGGATTTTAATCCGGAGCAAGTTGAGCTGCTTCTAGCCGATATCTACGCCAGAGTTAATATAGGTAACTGATTGAATTCGCAGTATGTAAAGTGAGTTTTTATAGAACCATAAGAGCGAGTTTTGCGGGAGGAACGAAAGACGCCCATCATAACGTCCCCCCCGCTAATCAGTAGTATTCGTCGTCACTGATCATAAAATAGTATCTCGTATTGTGTCGAATATGCAAATAAATAATGCTATTTTGCGTTTGAAGATCCCATTTTCTTATATTTAACAATAAATACAACATTTTAAAACCAATTGAGGAATAATTTTAGAGTATATAGTATAATTTACGTTCAATGCGTATTAATCGGAGGTAGTTATGAATTCAGATAATGCAGTTGAACTCGCTAACATTGACAGGGATCTAGATGCACTGATAGCTCTAACTAAAAATGATGGTATCGATAACGATGAGTTAGTTGAGAGACTAAGCAATTCAGTTATTGAGCTAAAAGACATTTACGACCGAGGCGGTATTGATAGTAAGTTTATGTATGATCTGGCGATCGATGTGTCAGACAAGATTGAAAGCGTGGACCCTGGAGAGTGTTTTTGGACACTCAATTTTGAATATAAAAGTGGAGGTCAGCTCTTTCCGCTCAATATGGTTATCGACGATGCAAAAGACCTGAAGAGCGTGGCAGACTACAATTTATCCCAAAAGAAAAGTATTCGTCCAACTAAACTGTTAGAAATTTCTGACGATAAGCCTTCAGCTCACTTCACTAACTGCTTGAAAGGCATGGATATAGCTCTTAATGCTGAGAATGAAAAACCAACGGATAATTCAGGAAATCGAAACCTAGTACTATGGAATAAGGGTTGTCCGTTTGCTGAAGATAACCTGACCTACAACTACTTGAAGAAATCGTATGTTTCCGAGAGTTCGGGCCGCGTTTTATCCGAAATTCTCAAAGAACGCCCTCATTTAAAAGTACTAGATCAGTCTTCTTTCGTGAGTTGGCATGAGTTGAACGCGGAGAAATATGAGACCTATGAATTAACTGAGGAATTAAAGGAAAAAATGACTAAAGAGATAATCGATATGTGCCAGTATGTTGGTGATAATATACAAAATATTGTACCGAGCAATAATAGTACGCAAAGAATGAAGTAATTAGAACCAAGGCTCTCTGCTATCAATAGCAGAGAGCAACTATTTTAAATTAACCGCGCTTATTTTTTTAATAATTAAAAACTTCAAATAATTCTAACGACGCGTTTGCAGTGGCTTTCAGCCACGCCACTTCACTACCCAGCTTATAGCTGGGCGCTTTTGCGCAATGCCGTTTCACGCGCTGCGTTTTTCGTCATTGCAGCGAACCTCTGCTCATTTTATCTGGAATGTCGATATCTCCGCTCGAGCTCCTTTCGCCTGGACTGATACAAGCACAACTTTTTTTTGATATCCAATGACGGCAGAGCCTTTCGCAATAAATATTTTTGGCCATTACGCAGGCTTCACTAGTCCAAAAATATTTCATGCTCACATAGGACATCTGCAACAAGCCGTGCTGGTTACGTCCTGCGGCGAAGGTTCTCAAACGGGTGATGGTTCAACCCTTGGATAAAAAAGCCGATATTCGCAAAACATCAAAACCGCAGCGAGGAAACTCAACGGGTGATGGGTTTTAATCAAATAATGACGTAAGGAGCTTAATATGACGGTTACTAATACAGTAAAAAATTTGGATGCAGAAGTACTCAATAATATTCTAAAAACAACTCAAGTCAGTTACGTATCATTATCAACACTTGTTATTTCTCCGCTAAATGTTCGTTCATGCACATACTCTCAAAAAAGTATCTCAGAACTTGCCAAGTCAATTTTGTCGGTGGGTTTATTGCAAAACCTTGTTGTTCATTCTCTGTCTGATGGGACACTCGGCGTTGCAGCCGGAGGCCGTCGATTGACCGCTATGAATCAATTGGTAGGGAGTGGTGAATATATTGGAAACGAGCTGATCCCAGTGAAGGTTATTGATGAAAAGCTCGCTCTAGCTGCCTCTATGTCTGAAAACGGACACCGTTCCGATATGCATCCCTATGAACAGATAATTGGATTCAAAAAAATGTCACTGGGCGGGGACACCGCAGCACAAATTGGCGATTTAATGGGATATGGTGCTCGCCATGTTCAGAAATGCTTACGCCTTGCGGATATGGCACCAGCCCTACTTGAGTCGTTAGCGAAAGATGATATCACTCTTGATCAACTTCAAGCATTGTCAGCAAGTGAAGATCATCAACGCCAATTAGACGTATGGCAAAATTCACAATCAGCCTATTCATATGAAAAACAACCTGAATACCTACGTCGAGCGGTTCTAAGTGGTGAGATCTCTGCTGAAAATAATCCACAGCTAAGATTGGTCGGTCGTGAGTGTTATGAACAGTCAGGCGGTACGTTTCGTTATGACTTATTCGCTAATGAAGGATTTATTACTGAACCCACGCTTCTTGAACGTTTAGCACGTGAGAAATTGCATGCGACGGCGAAGGCTATCGCAAATGCAGAAGGTTGGAAGTGGTCAGAAGGTCGTTTAAGTGCAGTGAGTAACTACGTGAACGAGGATCGTCAGCTGTATCGTATAGCTGTCCAACCTGACGCTGAATTAACTGAAGAAGAAAAAGCCAAGATTTCAGTGTGGGAAGCCGAGCGCGATGCACTTGATGATACAGATGATTTCGACCGCATCATGGAACTCAACGAGAAAATAGAGCTTATTGAAGATGGAGCGGATATCCGAGCATGGACTGATAGTGATCGTTCGCGTGGGGGTGTGGTCGCATCAATTAAGGATGGGATTCTATATATACAGCGCGGTGTGATGCTTCGCAGTGAAGATGAAAACGCCACACAAGCAGCTGGACAGGTGAATGACAGCATTATCAAGAATGAGGAGCTGGTTCGTGAGCCCATCGAAGCCATTAGCTTGCCGCTTTTAACGAAAATGACGTCAGAGCGCACACTTGCAGTTCAGGCCGCTCTAATGCAGCAGAACGATAAAGCAGTGGCGCTATTAGCTTGGACTTTGTGTATCACAGTATTTTCGTCTGGTGCCTACAACAAAGCCGCAAAAATCAGCATAGATTGCAGACATTATTCTCTTACCGATGATGCTCCTTCCGGTGCTGAGGGGGTAGCTTACACGGCTTTAATGCAAGAAAAGTCACGATTAAAAGCATTACTGCCGCATGGTTGGGCTCATGACTTCAACAGCTTCTTTGCACTGAGCAAGAGTGATCTCATGGCCTTATTAGGGTTTTGTGTGTCATGTAGCATCGATGGAGTTCAAACCCGTGACATGGGCCATACATCGCGTAGCCCACTTGATGCGCTTGAAATTGCACTAGGTTTCAATATGAGAGATTGGTGGCAGCCAACGCGAGACAATTTCTTTGGGCATATGAAAAAAACACAAATCATAGACGCATTGAACGATGCAGGGGAAACAGCTGCGGCGCGAAATATTGAGAAAATGAAAAAAAGTGAAGCTGCCGGAGTTGCTGAATTAAGCATGAACAATAATCAGTGGGTGCCAAACTGGCTGCGCAGTCCTGAAACACAAAGCCAAGAATTAGACATGGAAGAAACTTCACACAACATCGCTAGCGCTGCTTAATCATAACTTGGAGACGCTGTCCGAAAGGGCAGCGGGTAGACATGAAAACGAAAACAATAATTGTAAGCTGCGCTGAGTTAAAAATGATGAGCGCTGATGATCTTGAGCAATTTGCAGAACAGGGCACTGATTATCGATATAGTTTATCGTGCGCAGTACTTCGCAATCTTACTGTGCCGGACGATTGCGTGGTTGAGATAGAATGCGCGAGTGAATATGGTGGTCTGTATCCAGTAACGCTGAGGTTTGCTAAAAACGAAGAAGAGCCTTCCGTAGAGTGGTATTTGTCGAGCGCTGGCCAGGAATATGAAAATTGGACAATTTCAAGATTAGAAGCAGCCGGTCAAGTAACAGATCTGTATTGTCAGAGCCATTTTGAACCTGAAGAAATAAATATCATCCTGACTCGTGAAATTGACCTCTTTGCTAAGGAAGTGGCGGCATGATCCCGAATCATCTGGCATTAATTCCACAGAATGTATATCAGTACGCTGCCGCTCAGGCAATCATCGATGTTGAGTACAAAAAGCAACTTGGCACATCGTTACGACAGTACCCTTATGCATATGCATTGTTTCGACATCTACGGGGGGGAGCGATTCGAATCACTGCCAAGGATATTCGTTTCGCCGCGGGAGATTATTCGCCGAGAGAACGGGGCGGAGCAACAAAAAATGACTATATTGCTGCGCTGGACAGACTAATTGAAACACGTGGCAAAGATTGTTCGTTACCACTGTCAGGCAATACGGTTGATCGGTACTTTCCTGATGAGCACTATCGCCTCTCTGAGCGTCAAAATCGACAATGGGAACAACGCTTCACCCGTCACGATAAGATTGAAGCAAAGCAAAAACAACAAAAGCGTCGACGCTACCAGACTCAGGTTGCACAGTCGCAAATTGATCTTGCGTTTACTACGCCTAGTGATTTAGTGGCATGGTACAAGCGACAAGAAAAATATGGGATATATGATGATGATTTAGTTGAAATTGTCTACGAATGGAGCAAAAGATTTTCGAGTATCAAATCGGATATATTTAGAACCGGCCAGCCATTATGGGCAATTATAGCGGCTACTGAGGGCGAATTGTCACAACGATGCGACACTGAACTTTACATTGATCTCCTGATGTTACCAAACAAACTTAACAAATGATGAGAGCATCCAGAGACAGCACTTGCTGTAAGATTGAAATGAAACCAAACGTTTGACGAACGCTTAGAATTAGTATAGTATTTATTTCAATGATGCCTGCAACAACCCTTAGGGGACGTTAGTGGGCTTTTTTTTTGTCTTTTCAGGGATGATGCCAAGATGCCAACAACCCTTTATAGCAAGCCCTATCGTACACCAGCTGATCTTGTTAGTGACCTGAAACACAAGAAGCTTGAATTTCTAGATGAGACTGAAGCTGAAAATACGCTGAGTCAGATAAGTTATTATCATTTCAAAATTTATCTTCATCCTTTATTAGATCCGGCAAGTCCAAATGGAAAAAATTATAGGAAAGATGAATACTTTGAGTATGGACTTGAGCTGTATCGATTCGACGAAAAACTAAGAGTGCTGCTGTTTGGCGTAATAGCACGACTTGAAGTTAAACTAAGGAGCAGACTTGATCACTCACTCTCAGCATATTCAAATAATCCATTCTGGTATTTAGATGACAATTATTTCTTCACTAAATACGGGACAGGAAAAATAGATAGTTGGCGAGCTAAAATACAAGCTGACTTCAGTAATGAAAGAGAGCTTTACGCCAGAAACTACCACAATAAATACCATAATAATATTCACGCGCAATTCGCGGATCTTCCACCATTCTGGATAGCAAGTGAAGTTATAACTATTGGATGCTTATTGAAAATATTGGAATCCATTGATTTTTCACATTTTAAAAAGTTAGCGGCACCAGTTAACGATACACTAACTAATTTAGCAAAAGAGTTTGGCGCGAAAGATTTTAATGTTTTGACAAACTGGGTACAACGTCTGCGTGATGTTAGAAACCGCTGTGCACATCATAGTCGTGTCTGGAACGCAAAACTTGCTGCACCGAGCCAAATTGCACGCGAGTTAAGTACTCAAGAAACACATAAGTATCGGCCTTACCTTTCCATCTGTGTAATGCATAAGATGATTAGGTCACTTGATTTGCATGGTATAGATTTGAAGAGCGAGTTACTGCGGCTTTTCAATGATAGCCACGCGGCACAACTTTACATGGCTGATACAGGTTTTCCGCAGGGCTGGGAAGCTGATCCGTTCTGGGATTAGTCGGTTTATACATCTAAGACACTGCTGAAAATCATAGCGTGACAAAAAGTGGTTTCGTTTAAATCAGTCTAAGGTTTATGCTGAACATCATAACTTCAAAGATATGCGCGGGGCGTCGGATGGCTGTTGAATGGATGGACGTAGCAGATAATGCTGTGAAAATTGGGCTGGGCTCGTTACTAACTATTTTGGGGGGGTGGATGACGCTGAAGTTAACACATCAAAACGAAATAAGGAAAGAAGCTGCGGTACAGCAAGTAAGAAATACAAATAAGAAAATAGAACGATATATTCAATTCCTATCAATGTCGCAGTCTTTGATGCAGACTTATCTATTTAAAGAATGTGAAGGAAGCAGTGATGACTACCTCAGGTACTTGCGAATACACAATGAAATAACCATCACATCGAGCGAATCTATACGTATAGCAGCCTTTGAACTGCAACATGCAGTGTCAAAATTCATTTTTCAAAATAAAGCAGGTGATATTGAACTTATTGACGCTCTCAGAGATCACGGGCGAGATTCAGTTTCAAAATTTCAGTTTCTTGTAAATGAAGAGTTGAAAGATCAAAAAAAGTATTGATTTGAACAATTTTATTTTCTTTAGTATATATCAAAAACAAAGTAGAAAACCGCAGTTAAGCGGTTTACGTAATGAAATATCTATATGTTTACTTTACCTAATTTATCCATTTTTATTAGGTTGAGATAAATAGATTTGATTTCATTTGCATATATCTCTCTCTTAATTTGTTGTTCAGGACTCTTTTTAGGTCCAGCATTGTAAGCGCCAACTGACCACCAGTTTTCACCCCATCTATCAAAATTTTCTCTTAAAATATATGCTCCTGCGTAGACATTTATACATGGTTTTTCAAGTAAAATTTCTTTAGTGATGCCATACTTGGAAAATATTGAATCGACATTATTACTATTAATTTGCATTAGTCCATAATCAGAACTAACGACTAGGTTATTTTTATTTTTGTTTAATCCAATCGCAGTATATTTCAAACTGCTCTCTCTGATTGAAATAGCTAAAAGAAGAAGAGGGTCAATTTTCATCTTAAAGCCAGCTTCTTTGAAGCAATATGCATGCACGTTCAAGCTGAGAGACATGAGTACAATCAATAAAATCGAGTTAGCCATGTAACCTCCGTTATCTCGAATTCAACATGATTTGATGGGCAAAGGCTGCTGCATCTATATTGACTTGAATAGGTAGTGAAATCAGACCTATACTTTGTAATAAAAGGACAAGTAAGATGCTTGCAAAGGCACCTAAAAATGGAAATCCCAAAAGTCGAAGAGTAGTTGAGGATAAAACTTTTTTGACTCCGTTAGCCATGGTATTTGTGTTGCGAACTGCATTTTCTGAAACTGAACTCAATTCTTTAATTGTTGAATTCAACTGTTCATTGAGAGATAATCCATTCTTGCTCAATGCATCTTTTAAAATCCTTGCTGCAATAGATGACATTTCAGTTTCAATGCGTTCATGAAGACTTTTATAAACGAACTTGTCTAATTCAGTCAGCTCGAGATGTTTTTTATCAAGAATTTCAGATAGCATTTTTACAGAAGTCATCATTCCCTGACGAGTGCCAGTGCTTATTTCATCAAACTGAGTGACTTGTTGATCAATGACTGTAGAAATAGACTCAAGCTTTTCTGTTTCAGTAGCATATGCTTTTTGGACTGCGACGAAAATCATATAGCCAATTATGCGATATTCTCCCTCGCCACCTTTGACGTCAATTTTAAATAGTTTATATACTTCATCACAAAACTCATCGTAATTTTCGAAAAGGATAGACATACTTTATTCTTCCGATTGGTTAATGATGGATACACATTCTAATTGTTCAAATATTTCATTGAAGACACGCTTGACTCTAAGCTTAGCTACCAAACTAAGCTCATCACATTTATCGATATCCGCGACTGTAATTCTCTGAGTATTGAATATTTCCATATCTTTTGCTTGTAACTTAGAATTGAGTTTGTTCAAAAGAACAAATGAGGAAATGGTCTTGGAATGGATATAACTCTCTTCATTCAACTCTGAATTCTTCAGTTTTTCTATGACTTCTCCATAATACTCATTAACCCAGACTATGACTGGCACACTGAGGTTCTCAATAATAGTCTTAGCGCCGTGAAGTGTATCGTTGTAATCACCTGAGCCGACAATCACAGTATGTACTATTGGAGTAATATTCATGCTGTAAAAGAGATCAAAAATCTGATTTTGAATTAGGTAATCTAGCAAATTTAAAAACGTGTTAGAACCTGTATCGATAATAACCACATCAGAGTCACTTTCAATAATTCTTTGAACTAACCCATCTAGCAGCCTTTGATCAATCTCATTAATATTGTTTTTATCTGTAATTTTTATGTGCTCAGCCTGTAAGCCTTTATATTGTGTAAGTGTCGTATTAACTTGATCAATATCGAATATCTGCGTTTTCATTTTTTTAAAAAATTTAAAATACATAGATAGAGAAAGAAAACAAAATGATTTCCCACATCCACCTTTCCCTTGAATCATTATGTGAACTTGCTTTTTTATGGTTTGTACTTTAGACATGATTTATTCCTCGCTATCTGAGTTTTTGAATGGTTCATATTTAACACTGTTGGATTGTTTTCTTTGCAAACTAGACAATCTGTTTTGATTTATTTTGGATGTGACTACATCTTTTTCTTTCGAAACGATAATTTTATTTATAGGCGGACTATCAGTACTCAATATCTTTTTTGATATAAATCTTCCAACAGTAGTGCTGTGAGCATCTATACCAATTAAGGACAAAAATTCCGAAATTTGGCCATATGAATATAAGTCAGAGTATAATTGTAGAATTAAATTTCTATAAGGATCGAGAATAGATTTCCTTGATGCGAGTGGTCTGTGGTTACTTTTGAAGTTTGTAATTATCTCCTCTAACTCATCTTCTGAGAGCTTACATTTATGTGTATTTTTCGCACCAGTTTTTTCAGCTCTTTTCATTACGATCTATACGTATTAATTGAAATTACAACGCATGCTATGCGATAATCATGTAAATTTCAATATGGAATGTATATTTTTCGATGCGCCATAGATGCGTAGAGATGCAGGTAGATGCACATGGATGCGGAACAATGCGCAAAAAAGCCTAAAGAGGCGTGATTGAGAGTTAGAAATGCATTGAGAATGCGCAGATATGCGGCAGCAGGAAAGATCGTTGAAGCTTCGAGGCCTACTTTCCTATTTTTTTGGCTCTTGGCTCTTCAAGACAGGCACGTTCGTCATGTTCGACAAAAACTACGTTTTTATCAACATGACCCGCGCCAAAGGGGACCCTTTGAAACCCGGAGCTGACGCTCCTCAAACCCAGCCCACATAACTAACGTTATAAAGGTTTATATAGGTGGCAATTATGGCCAGGCCAACAAAACCAGAAAGCGACAGACTGACAGAGCGTGTCGCATTTAGAGTAACTGCGGCGACTAAAGCTACTTATGAAGCTCGCTTGGCTAAGAGTAAATTATCAAAATCTGAATTCTTTCGAGATTGCGTTATGACTGATCGTACTGAGATCATCATTCCTGAAACCATGACATATGACATGCGTGAGTCATTAAGACTGCTCAAGAATATTGCGAATAACTGCAATCAGATTGCGCATGTACTCAATTCAGCTATGTTATCTGGGATTCTTGGTCCTTCTATGATTGAACATATGTTAAATAAAGTTTCTGCCTTGCTAGATGAATCAAGAGATATTCAGGAGCGTAAGTGATGCTTATACGAGTCAGAGGATATAATTCTGGATTTGCTGAATATCTAAGAACAGGTATGAAAGCAGGTAATAAATTACATCGCGATGAACTTGATAAGAGAGTTTCATTGTATGGTGATTTGGACATAACAAATGATATCATAAATGCCATGCCGGATACAGGTGATGATCGTTATCTGCATTTCACTTTAGGGTTCAAAGAAGACCACTTTTCAGATGAAATGCTTAAAGAGATTTTTGATACCTTTATTAAAAAGCTCATGAATGCATATCATGAGGAAGAGTACGCCGTATATGCAGAGGCTCATTTGCCAAAGATTAAATCTATCCAAAATGAATCCACAGGTCAACCAACTGAAAGAAAGCCTCATATTCATATTATTATCCCTAAAGTTAATCTCATTGATGGGTCCTATCTTAATCCTGTGGGTTATTATCAGCATAACGAACGTTATATTGAAGCAATCCAAGAGCAAATTAATAGCATTTTTTCACTAGAAAGTCCGAGAGATAATCGCAGGGTAGATTTAACTGATGTTAGTGATTTTATATCACGGTATAAAGGGGATGTTTTTAAAACAGATTCAAAAAAAATAAAAGAAACTCTTCTTGAAAAAATATATTCTGAACAGGAGTTCTCCCATAAAGACTTTGTTGAGGTGATTAAATCTATGGGAAAAGTCACCCGTAGAAACGGACGCAGCTTCGATTATTATAACTTAAAGCCGTTTGATGCAGCAAAAGGAATAAATCTGAAAGAATATATTTTTAGTGAGCAGTTTTTAGATATGAGCAGAGCTGATAAACTTGATTATTTTTTTTCTAAATATAGCATTCGGACAGATGAGCAAAAACGAATTGATGACAATATGGATTCATTACTAGTCAGTGAGTGGCTTGATTATCGGTCATATGAAATAAAATATATGCATCCTGGTTCTAAAGAATTCAAAGAATATAAATCACTAGAAAAAGTAATGAAAAAGAACTATCTATCAAAGTTGATAAATAACTCGTTAATTGAAATAAATTCATTACGTAACGATAAGCGATTATCAAGCGTTAGCAATGAGATCGCATCAAAGTTAAAAGGAAAATACAATGTCAGAAGAGAAAGAAATGATAAAGAATCCAGCATTTGTGGAAATGATGGAAAGCGGAGTATTCAAAAAAATACTAGACAAAGATCCGACCTTTTTAGAGATCCCCTGTGGAAATTGCAGTTCAGCGATGTGGATTCAACTTTCTACAAACAAGCCTCTGTGTTTCTGCAAACAGACACATACTCCAGCTTGGACAGGATACGACTCGAGTTTCCCGATACTGTGCGATACCCAATTGATAGAGTTGATGACAGACCTCGAAGAGGAGGGCAAGATCTAACAGACTATACGATATTAAGTACAGTAAGTTCATGTTCAAAGATTGATGTAAGACCAGTTAGTGTAAAGGATAATTGTGTTGAATCCATACTTTCAAAACTAGATGACGCTAAATTATCATTAGCTGAAATGAATACCGAAAAATGGAAGCTTGTGCATCAGCGTATAGATGCACTCTTACTTTTGCGCTCACTGGCGTTCACACATGGTGTTTTACAAGAAAAATACACTATAGCTAAAAGTAAAAATGGTTACGACAGAATTAAGAGTGGGAAAAGAACATATAGTATTAATGATTTTCTTACTAAAGAACTTCATATGAATTGGTCAGAAGCGTCTAAATATATTATAGATGAATATGAACGTCAGAGATTAAATGGTGATTTATCACAGTCTGTAATTCCCTCATTGGATTATTGGGCGGAGTTTAAACAATGGTCTCAAATCCCTGAAAACAGCTACAAGACCATGTGGCAAATTCTTAGGTGTTCACAAAATGAATCTAGAGCGGTTTTTCGCAGAGAGTTCAGAGAAGAAGCGCGACGAGTTTGGAAAATGGCTCTCACACCTCATAAACGTATAGAGATGCTGGCTGAGCTTAAGCTCAAAAAGATATCCGCAAAGGAGGCTTTAGAAGAGAAGCTTCGTCATGAAAAAAATGAGTATCGCATCAAGATGCGTACAAGTATGCGTTATAAGGAGTTTCTTGCAAGTAAAGTTGCGCAAGGGGATAAAAATGCCTTATCTGAATTAAGACGACAAACATTGAGAATTAAAAAAAGTAGTCAAGATAACAGCTATATTCAGACTACAGATAGCTCAATAACGACTCTTCTCAATGACGTTACTTTCAAAGTGAAACTGAATGGAACAGTCACATACTATATCGATAGTAAATCTGTTGTAGAGGACACTAAAGAGTGGGTTTCTGTTCTCCATAAAGATGATCCTCAGGCAATCATTCTAGCTTTGAAAATTGCTCTTGAAAAAAATGGTCAACAGCCTTTAGTTTTGATAGGTGGCGATGAGTTCAAAGAAAACGTAATTAAAGTAGCCATAGAGCATAATTTATTCGTCAGATTCAGTGATGTAGAACTACAGCTAACATATGAGGGGCTTGCTAATCTAGGCTCTGATAAGTCTAATTATTCGAGATATCATAATCGAAATGGCTGATGATGGTTTAAGGCTGATAGTTAGCTATAAGAGGTTTTTTTTGCTAGTAATTTACGTATAATACGTATTGGTTGAAAATATTTATGTTCGTGTGTGATAATGATTTTAACCGTTTTATTCACTTTATAGGGTGTTTTGGTTCAGGACTGATCGTCGTCCTTACACATGTCTAAATTTCTAGCCTGCATTATTGTGCAAGGTTGTGCGGTAGCCTGCGCAAACACTAATGTTTCGAGTGAACTATCTATTGGGATGTCATTGATATGTCGAAGAAAATACTTTTTACGAGCGTTGCTATAGCAAATTTTCTTTCTGCTTTTACTTCTGCACAAGCAGCTCAGGAGATGAAGGCTGGCTGGATACGATTCACAGAAGAACAGCCCATGCCAACTCCGGTTAAACCATTCCCTATGCCAACAAAAAATACAATACAACCACAAAGTGTAGCTATTCTTAAAAGTACAAAAGTATCACCGAACCAGCAGTCGTTGTTGTATTCATCGATTGTTCAATCTAAGGGAGAAAATGTACCCCTTCTTAATGCTGTACAGCGAATTGTCCCTGCAGTGTGGCAAGTTAGGCTTTCTCATGATGTAGCAAGCCGCTTCAAAGGTTCAGTATCATGGGACGGTAACGATCAGTGGACCAAAATCCTCAGTAAAATGCTTGGGGATAATGGGCTCAAAGCCGACATGACCGAATCAACGAAGCAGATCACTATTTCATACTTAGACTCTGGACAACCTGCCCTGACACCAAAAATTAAATCAAACGCTCAGATGGCAATGAGCAATATATTGCCAACGCTAAAGGTTTGGAAAATAGAAAAAGGAGACACCCTCAAAAAGGCCTTCGATTCTTGGGCTCTTTCAGAAAAATGTAATATAAATAATAAATGGTCTGTCCGGTGGGACACTGATATAGAGTACTCTATTGACTATCCATTAAGTTTTAGTGCACACAATTTTGAAGAGGCCACGACACAGCTTTTTACTCTATATCAAAAAGCTCAGTCACCATTATATGTAAATGGCTATCGTAATCAGTGCCTTATTGTTATTAGCGACAAAAAATAGGTAATTTAAATAAATTCTATTTCTGGAAATTATAATTGTGCAATTTTCCCATGAAATACCTTGGTTGTAGGTTTAATGAATATCAAATTAATTTTTTATTAATCAAATAATCCCGCTTTTGAAAATACAGGTATCATATGTCGAATCAACTTATTAGAGTAGGAGCAGTTTCTGTATTCCTTTTTTCAAGTCTTTCAGGCTGCACTATTCAGCGAATGAACGAAGTTAAAAAGAATGCTGAAAGCACATCTGAAAAGGCATCGTCATTAGTTCAACAAATGGGAGATAACTATCCAGTTGTTCAGTTTCAAAATAGCCAATACATAAACTCAGTTCCTTTACCAAAGCCTAAATATGATGCTCCCAGCAAGATGGTAAATTGCCAAGTTACTTATAAAACGGCAGCACCGCAGGATGTATTTCAATTTGCGCAAGATATGACAGAACAGTGTCGTATTCGAGTACGTGTCACACCAGATGCCGCTGCCTATTTAAGCTCGGGCGGTACTAGTGGTTCCAAAACACAACGTTTAGCGTCAGTACCGTCGCCGGTCGTTGATAGTAATGATATGAAGCCTCTTGCGATGTTTGGTGCTGATGCAAACAATAGTACAGCGCAGTCAGCTCCAGTCTCACGCAATATCACTGATGTTAGCTACTCAGGGAAGTTCGGCGGTGTAATGGATTTAGTCACTGGACGATTAGGGGTCTCATGGAAAAATGAAGGCGATGATGCAGTCATATATTATCTTGAAACCAAGCGTTTTGACATTGAACCTGCCGATGCCAAATACGATCTAAACGGACAGGTTACGAGTGGGCTCTCCAATGCCACAGGCACAGACAGTGGAAGTGGAGGGGGGGGGGCATCTACTTCTGGGGTTTCTGGCTCAGGCGGTTCAACAATGTCGTCTACGGTACAAATGGGCAATGCGCTTTATAAGGACCTTAAAGAAACAGTACAAAGTATGTTAACTCCAGGAGTGGGAAGACTCAGCCTGAATGTCACCACTGGGACTCTGATGGTGACTGATGTTCCAGATGTTATCAGTCGGGTTGGTAAGTATTTAGATGATGAAAACAGTACTCTCAGTCGTCAAGTAATACTGAAGGTCGTGACTTACACGATAAATACTGACGTTACTGATTTGGTTGGGATTGATTGGAATATCGTTTGGAAATCACTAAGCGGTAAGTATGGGATGAGTCTCGCAAATACTAATAGCGGTATTTCGGGTGATGCTATCTCAGGTGGTTTCAACGTATTGGACACTGCGACGGGGTCTGCGGCTCAATTTGCGGGTTCATCGTTCTTGCTCGATGCGCTTTCTAAACAAGCTACAGTTTCAGATGTAAAGACTAACACTATAATCACAACTAACATGGCAGCGGCCCCTGTACTTGTTGGGCAACAGACCACATATCTCAAAGATGTTACGACAACGGCATACGCTACGGGTGATGCTACAGTGCCATCACAAACGTTAACTCCGGGTAGTGTTACAACGGGTACGAACATAACCATCCTGCCAAAAATCTTGAAAGATTCAGATCGTCTGATGCTGAATATGTTTATGGATATCTCAAGTCTAAAACAACTTCGTATTATCACCTCCGATACTCAAAAAATTGAAGCTCCAGATATTGATACTCGTTCCTTACAGCAAAGGGTTTGGTTAAAACCAGGTCAGACGTTGATCATGTCCGGTTTTGAACAAAATATTGATAACTCCAGTCGTCAAGGGGTTGGGTCGCCAAATAACATATTGTTCGGTGGTGCACTTTCTGGAGCCAAGACAAAACAAACTTTTGTTATTACGGTGACTCCATATGTCCGTTAACTCTAAAATAAGCCGCAGAAAAACGAAGACAGCTACACCTATCACTGAATCAGCGATACGCATTCTGACTATAAGTGGTCATCGATTCGTTATCGGGCTTGAATGGGAGACCATTAAAGCTCAACGAAATAAGATGAAAGAGGTTCGCAAAATTGGCAGGGCGCGAAATCTTGATGTTGTTGCAATACGAGAAGGGGAAGCAACTCAAGCGGGGTTTGCACCGCGATCACGTCAGAAATTGCGAGGTGGATATTCTCTAATTGTCTCGCTAGCCTCATTACTTGAAGGTAGCTGTATAGCCATAATTCCATTGGGGATGAATGATAAAAACGAGCAGGAGTATACGCTTGTTGGACGAACAGAAAAGGGCGCAATTCACCCCGCTTCAGACGCGATTTATGTAGAATCTCAACTATACCAAGTTGTTGTAGATCTTAAACAGGATTTGCGTGGTAATCAAAGTACTGAAATTCCGGTTTTTGGCGAGCCTGATAAGTTTTCATGGGTTACTGAGCTGCTAGATCTCGATACATTGTTAAAGCCAGAAAATATAAGCAAAGATTTTAAGCTTAAACCGCTTCGGTGGGGAATGACAAAACCGCAGCTAGCGGGGTGTGCCATTGGGTTAGTGGTGATGTGTGTAGCTGCCTATTTTGTTCTTGAATATTTTGAAGAGCAAGAAAGAATAAAAAATATAGCCATGCAGGAGGTGATAAGAAAACAAGAGGAAGTTAATAAAAATGCGAGGTACCAAATAGCGTTAGATAAACTAAAACACCCATGGATTAATTCATCCTCAATTCCGGTTTTATTAAAAGGATGTAATGCTAGTTTGAAAAAATTCAATATCTCAATTGAGGGCTGGCAACTTGCAACGATAAAATGCAGTCAGGATGAAATAAGTGCTAACTATAATCGTCCTGATAATTCCGCCGTGACGTATGATAAATTCGTTGCAGCAGTAAGGAAGCTATTTGATACAGAGCCTAGCTTCAATATCACGCAGACATCAATATCAGAATTTAGAATTGAAAATAATCTCTTGGCTAACGGCGATGATCCAATGAAAAATATTGGTGAACAGCTATTGACTATCATCTCATTATTTCAATCTGTAAATATTCCTCTAGCACTTACAGAGGTATCTATAAAGGATGTTGAAAAAAACGAAGAAGGCGAAAAATTACCGCTTCAGGATTGGCGAGAGTACACATTTAATGTAGAAACCCGTATACCTCCGGAGCTTATTTTCAAGAAGGGGGAATATACGGGAATGCGCATTAACAATATCATTTATGAGTTCGGGCAAGAGCAAGGCTCAGTGAGTTATAAAATAACAGGAGTAGTTTATGGTAAACGCTAAAATATTCGCTGTATTAATGATAAGCGCATTTATGGTAAGTGCAGAAAGCGGGTCTGGTTGGGATTTAGACAACTTGCAGAAGCAACGGGTACTTTATGAGGCAAAAGCAGCGGTTAACAAAGCAAAGGCAGAAGCCGAAAGTAGTGGCAGCTCAGGAACAATCTCGGACAGTGCTTTGAATAGAACTGGGCAAGTGGGCACAACTACTAGTCTAGATATTCTGCCTAAGTTAGTAAAAATCAGTGGGCATAATGCTGTAGTAAGTACACAAGATGGAAATACTGCAACATTGTCTCAAGGTCAATTATTGCCAGGAGGACGGTGGCAAGTGATTAGCATAGGCCTAAATGGTGTGAAAGTGAGAAATATTTCAGACCAACGCATTCAAACAATAAATTAATCATGAGAATAATTTATGACGTATACAGAGATTACGCATAGTCTTGTTAATTTCAATAGCGTTTTAGAAGGTTTTAAACCATCGAGAGAAATTCTAGATAACGTAATTCTTCTTAAAGGAAGAAAAGATAACGACTTTTTTTTGTTCACGCTCGACAAACTTGAAGGAGATACACAATATTTCGAATTAGCAAAAAGATTACGCAGTAAAGATATACGTCCAAAAGTTATATGGGTTAGTAGAGAGCAGCTAGCAGAAGTAAGTAACTCTTTCGATGCTGCTCCAGCTTCGCATGAAAGTGTTCAAAGTGATGCTCAAACTATAGTTATTAGCATATTCAAGCGAGCAGTTGAACTTCGAGCTTCAGATATTCATTTCAGAATTGATTCTTCATATTTCCAAGTATCGTTTCGTATTGATGGAACAAAACGAAACATGAAAGAGTTCGGTGATTCAGCAGAGAATGGGAAAAAATTAGTTAATACATTATTCAACTCAATGTGTACTGAGCAAAGTACCAGTACTTTAAGCTGGACTGAGTCTGCTGATGCAAGGATCAAAGAGGAATTCGTGTCCGAGTTTGGTTTAAGTACTGGGCGTTTCGCAAGTCGCCCGGGTAGTTCTGAAACGTTGCTTGCAGTTGTTCGTCTAATTTCAAGACGTAAACAATATTTAGAACTAGAGAAGCTTGGACTAACCAAAAAACAAGCATCTGCTATACGCCGGTCAATATCAAAGCCATCAGGCACGATCTTCTCGAGTGGCCCCACTGGCCATGGGAAATCAACATTGTCACAGTGCATGGCAGAATGCATAACGAGAGATGATGTAGGGGTTAACTTGTTAACTGTAGAAGACCCCATTGAATCTCCTATACGTGGGGCGGTTCAAACCCCCCTAATTATAGCTGATCGCAGTGACAGGGAGTTGATGGGTAAAGCATGGGGCAAGGCTATTTCGAATCTTATGCGTCTTGATCCTGATGTCATCTATATTGGGGAGGTTAGAGATAATACTTCAGCAACCGGCGTGATAGAAGCCGCACAAACAGGGCATGGCGTCATCACAACTATTCACACTAGCTACGCCATAGACATTATTCAGAGATTGCGGCGATTTGGTGTAGATCAGGACCTACTGACAGATGCAACACTAATAACGTGCCTAATCGGACTTCGGTTAACCGCGCTTCTATGCCCTGATTGCAAATTATCCTATGAAGCAAACAAGCATAATATAGAGCCGGAATTGCAAGAAACAATTGAGAAGTACACAAATTACAAACAAGCATTCCTTATTAATAAAGAAGGCTGTGATGAATGTGCTCATCAGGGGATAAAGGGGCGAACTGGGGTCTTTGAGGTTATTGAGACAGACTATCGATTCATGAATCTATATGCCACAAAAGGAAAATTTGCTGCATGGAGGTATTGGCGAGCAAACGGAGGCGAAACATTATGCGAAAATATCACGCGATTGATTAATGAGGGGGTTGTAGATCCTGTATTAGCACATAAGAAGATATGCAACTTAGATCGGGATGAAAAATTCAATGAATAATTTTGAACGATGGATTTATCAGAAAACATTTGGCGCGCAAGATAGAATTGAGCTTTATGATGAATTTAGACAGTATTTGTTAGATGGTCTAACTGCAGAAGTAACTTTCACTAAGTTAATTGACAACTATACTAGGCGTGGTTCAAATCCTAATAATCCTATTGGCAAGATATTGAATGAATGCTTACAAAATTTAAAAGCTGGATTTTCTCTCGCAGAGTCGTTACGTGAGTGGATACCCGATCAAGAATTAAGCATTATAGAGTCTTGTGACTCAGCAGGGCGTGTTGCAGATGGCTTTTTGAATGCAATGTTCATTGCAGAAGGCACTGATAAGATATTACGCTCTGTAAGATCAACATCACTCATAGTTTCTTACATGTTTGCTCTTTCATTCGGCATTGTCGTTATGTTCTGTATCTTGCTTGTACCGGTTTTACGTCAAAGTGTACCACTTGAAAAATGGAATATGGTTCAGCTTTCAATTTGGTATTTCTACGTGTTTGTGACTGAGTATTGGTATTTAATAATTTCGGTTTCTGCTGTATCAATTTATGTAGTTTATAAATCATTTGCAAATTGGACAGGAAATATCAGGTTCATGTTTGACCGAATACCTCCTTACTCAATTTATCGTCGACTAAGTGGGGCTACATTCATTATGAATGTCAATGCAATGCTCTCAGCAGGTATACCGATGGAAACAGCTATAAAAAATATGGTTTCATCGTGTGAATCACCATGGTTATTAGAGCGATTAGAAGCGACGTTGAATGCAATTGAAGATGGTGAGGAAAATCTAGGTACAGCATTAGATGTGACTGGTTATGAGTTTCCTGGTGATGCGGCAATAATTAAAATGAAAAGTCTCTTCGAATCTTCAAATAAGGAAGGTTCACTTAAGAGATTTGCAGGTAAATGGTTAGATAAGACAATCGCAGCAGTAGAGACATCTGGGGAGGTATTAAAAACAATAGGCTATTTCGCCTGCGCAGGTTCAATAATGTTATTAATTCTGATTATGTCTGATTTAATACAGCAAGCTTTTTTTAAATAAATCTCACAAAACACTATAGAAATTTTTTAAATACATTCAATAAATAGGATTTTATATGAAATCGTTAAAACGTGGTATTGCAAACATTACTGACTCAGTGGTTTCTATCGGTCTTACTCTGGTTATCATCGCCGTTGTGATGGCACTGTCATATGTTGGATACACTAAATTCTACGCGGCCAACGAAGTTACATTAATCAGCAACTTAATAAATGAAACAAAAAACATGCGAGCAAGTAGTGGATATGGCACTTCTGACTATAACCAAGCATTGATTAGTTCTGGAGCACTACCAAGCAATGTCTCCTACTCTGGAAGTACAATTAATAACCGGTCTGGTGGTGTAATTACAGTAAAGGGGGCAGGTATTGGTTTCACTATCACAGATACAAAACTTTCAAATAAAGACTGTATCAACCTCGCGCAAAAAATGGGGACAACAGAGATGGCTTCAACGAAGATAAACTCTCAATCCTTCACTGGTGAAGTCACCGCAGTAATGGCAACGTCGGCGTGTACAACTGATAGCAATACTGTGGCATTTACTACGAAGTCGTAATAAGAAATCAACGCCCCTTACTGGGGCGTTTATCGGAATAATATTAAATGCTTGCCTTGAAAGATATTAGCTTTATTGATTTATACTTGGGAAATGATTTCTCAGAAATTAAGGGGTTGAATGGTGCAACTACTTTTCTAAGCGATTTATCATCAGAATATGCAGAGGATGCACAAAATCTCAAGAAAGCATGCGAGGAAATCTATAATTCAAGTAAAAAAACTGAATTTTCGATCATATACGATACTAGACTTTTCCGTGTCACAGTCATTTGCAATATATTTGATGGTGTTAGCTATGTAATTAGGCAGACACCTAAGAAAACATTAGCTTTTTCAGATATCCCTTTAACAACTCCATTGAGACAATCTGTGGAGCATAAAGGAGCAACAGGACTATTTTTGGTGTCAGGAGAGATGGGGTGCGGGAAAACAACGACGGCAGCATCCGTACTTCAGCATAGGATAGAATCAACAGGTTGCTTGGGCGTATCGATTGAGGACCCAATTGAAACTTTTCTAAATGGACGACACGGTAATGGGAGATGCATGCAACTTGAAGTTAGCCAAAATGAAACATATTCAACAGCGACCAAAAAAGCATGGAGGACGGGAGCATCATGTTTACTCTTGGGTGAAATTAGGGACAGTCAGACTGCTCATGAAGTTCTTTTAGCCTCGCTCTCGATGTTCGTAGTTTCAACTATACATGCATCGTCAGTATATGAAGCTATAGAACGCTACGTAATGTTTTGTGAAGAAATTAACCCAAATGCTAAACAAAATATATCTAACACTCTTTATGTAATTGCGCATCAAAGAATGACGCCAGTAATTAGACAAAATATTGTTACCGGAAGAACTGTTGATCTGACAGGCTATAATCTTGTCAATTGCACACAGAGCTCAGCTATCAAAGCAAAAATAGCTCATGGAAACTATAAATCTCTTTCTGATGAGTTTAATGCAATTGTATATAATTTTTGAGGAATGATTATGAAAAAAGGTGTTGCCCAAATAACTGATGCAGTTATTGCTATAGGTATTTTCCTGATTTTTTTTGCAATAATTATAATCCCAGTCAGTAGTTATATGATTGATCAAACTAGAGCTACTGTTGCCGCGACTCAAGCAAAACGGGTACAGCAGGCTGTTAACCTCTACATCAAAGAAAATCACGATACAATTGCAGCGAAAGCTACAGCTACAACACCTTTCATTTTCGGTGTCCCAGAACTAATCTCTGCAGGATACCTGCCAACAGGTTTTTCCACACAAAACGGATTTTCGGCTACATATCAGACTCGAGTTTTTGAACCCACAGTGGACAAGTTAAATTCTATGACGTTCCTAAATGGAGGTGTCAAACTTTCAAAAAGCCTTGCAAGAAAAATAGCTATAGGTGTTGGGTCAGATGGCGGGATTATCGAAGGGAATACTGCTAAGGGAGCGTTGGGAAGTTGGACAACTAATCTTTCTGCATTTGGCGGGTACAATCCTGGTGAGGGTAGTGTTGTAATTGCTGGTTTTTATAATAATGGTATAAAAGTCAGCGATTATTTATACCGTAAAGCAGTTCCTGGACATCCAGAACTGAATACGATGAGTACAGCACTGAACTTAGGTGGAAATAATATTACAAACGCAGCTACGACGACTACCACGACCCTCAATTCCACAAATACAAATGCAACGACTGTCACAGCAACTAACGTTAATTCTCAGACGACTCGTACAGCAGGTGAAACTTATACGGGAGGATGGTTTAGGACTACGGGAGATACAGGTTGGTACAATGAGAAATGGGGTGGCGGCTTCAATATGACCGATAATACATGGATACGAGCCTACAATAATAAGTCAATTTATACCGGTGGTCAGTTACAAGCAGGCACAGTTCAATCAAATGGCCGTATGACTGCTGGAGAATATATTCAGGTTAACGGGATCGCTGTTGCTGGTGCATCTTGCCCATCAAATGGTCTGATAGGCCGCGACGCAACGGGAGGGACACTTTCCTGTCAATCCGGCGTGTGGTCTAAGTCTGGCAGTATAGGCCAAACTTTCTATACAGAAGTTACGAAAATTCCCTCGCAAGGTAGTCCTTCAACAACTACAGTGACTGCAAGCTATTGCTCTGTTTCATATTCAAATGTAGGTAGCAGATACGGAGCAGATACAACTACTGGAGGGTGCAGAATCAATAATTCAGGAAATCGATGGACACTAACAGCATTAGGTTCCGATCGAACATCTCAAACAACATGCCAAGCGATATGCATACGCTAATGTGGCTTCCATCTAGCCAAATTATTGAAGACATGTAGCAGCGCAGCGGTTGTAGCCACCATCTAAAAATGAGATTAGCTTCCAGTTATGTGCAGCATCTACTGTTAACTGACAACTACTTTGGTGCTTAGCCAAGTCATCCAAGTAAACATATGATAATGCGCAAAATTTCGCTTTTCCGATTGAAATGCTTTGTCCGTTGGCGATTGTTTGGGTTGTGATTAGTTTTCCGACGTCCCCTCCCTTCCACACACCGGATTGACAGGGGGGGGTGATAGGAGAGTTATTTAAAGCAAACTGCATCACAATATACGAAACTATTTGCTGAATTTTGAGCTAAAAACCAATTTCCCTGAGCGTCTTTACTCAATGAACATTCCATTGAGTCCCAGCCAGCCCCGAGTGAACCTTTGATTTTAGTGATAGAGCAAAATGTTTGTTTTCCCATGTTCAAATTGTTAGGCCAAGTGCCTTTAAAGAACGTTACAACTTGTGTTGGCGCAATAGTTCGCCACACGCCGGATTGACAGGATTGACAAAATTACAAACAGATATAAAGTTCTAGCCTTTTTCTATTGAGGGAAAAATGGCTAGAAATAAGACAATCACACTTGGAAAGGCTTTAGACAAATATGTTGAGGTTGTCTCCATAGAAAAAAAAGGATGGATGCAAGAATTATATAGGTCCAGCGTAATAAAAAAATATGAAATATCTAATAAATTTATGCACGAAATATCGTCGGTAGATATTGCTGAATATAGAGATGAAAGATTAAATACTGTAAATATAAAAACAAATAAACTAATATCTGGAAATACGGTCAGATTAGAACTAGCGATGTTATCGGCACTTTTTAAAGTGGCTGAAGTTGAGTGGGGCGTATGCAAGTTAAATCCCGTTACTGTAGTGCGGAAGCCGAAAGTAAGTAAAGGTCGTGACAGACGACTCAAAAGTTATGAAGAGAGGAAAATAGCGAAGTTTCTAAAAGAAGAGAGCCATGAAGTTTATACAATTTTTTACTTGGCTATAGAGACTGCGATGAGACAAGGCGAAATCCTTGGCCTAGCATGGGAGAATATCAATCTTCAAATTGGCGTAGCACACTTACCCGAAACAAAAAATGGGACTTGGAGGGATGTTCCGTTATCTAAAAAAGCAAGGGAATTACTACAAAACATGAGCCCGCAGGTCTGTGGAAACGTGTTCAAGTATACGTCTAACGGTTTTAAATCAAAATGGCGAAAATCGATAAAACACCTAAAAATCGAGGACCTTCACTTCCACGACCTGCGTCATGAAGCCATAAGCCGTCTTTTTGAATTAGGTACATTGAATATGATGGAGGTAGCTGCAATTTCAGGCCACAAATCTTTGAATATGCTTAAGAGATATACTCATTTGAGAGCATATCAGTTGGTAAAGAAAATAGATTCAAAGAAAAAAACAGTTAATAAAATCGCATCATACTTTGTACCATATCCAGCAACAGGACGAATTGAGCAATCGGGATACCATATACAATTCTTGGATTTTGAAGAGTTTGAAATTTTCGGAGAAAATAAGGATCAGGCTGTCTCAAATGCTTCTTTAGCATTGTTAAAGCGTCTAGCAATTGCTGCTCAGTCGGGTAGTAAAGTTCCTATGCCTGGAGATATCATTAAATCTAATGATGAACTTCTACTGATAAATCCACTCATGTGAGAGTAAAATATGAAATCCATAATGATTATAGCATTCTGCTTAGCAGTAATATTTGGATATCTAAACTTAGGAAATGAAAGTGATGAATATAATGACACAGTTGTTAGTAATCGTGCATCAATGTTTATGATCTATGCATCAACGTTCGACTCATTCTATTTAGCTAATCCATCCGCAAATGGCGAAGTAACATCGAAAGTATCTCTCCCGTCATGGTTGCCTGTTGATAACACAATTAAAATGCACATCGAATCTGGATTAGGATATGTATATATGCCATCTCAACAAGGTATGTTGTCTAAAGTAACAAGCCAAACTGAGGGGAGTGCGTTAGTGGGCTTCACTGATAGTAGCTTTATTAATACTAATAGTGCGAAGCTTAAAAAGCCAACATTCATACCGGCAGAGTATTTAGTCTATGTGAGGTAAAATGGTTATATTCATTTTTGTAAGTGTTCTTTTATCATTTTTTACACTGAAATATACTTCAAAAGTATATAAAAGAGAAAAGAAATTAGCCATCAAGCACTTGGAGGATCTTAAAAATGAAAAGGTCACTATAAATAGTTCTGTTGCGATGGTGTCCTTGATATGTGTTCTTAATATATGTATCTACACTTACTATGAAAATGAACTATTAATACTATACTGTCTGCTTCTATCTATTGTTGCATATACAGACTATGCTGCAAAATGGGTGCCTGATGCGCTGATATTTTCAATGGTAGCTTTATCAGGGATTACTATTGAGCCTGAATATATAACATGTTCACTCATATCTATTGTTTTTTTTACAGCCCCCGCGATTTTTATAAATCTTATAGGCTATGTGCGTAAGAGAGAGGTTTGGATCGCTTCAGGCGACTTCTATATTATCCCAACTATAGCTGTATGGGTTGAACCTGAACACGCAGCTTGTCTGATGCTAATTGTACTTATGGTTACCATTAGTATTTCCGTAAGGTGTAAAAAAGTACCTATGATAACCGTCATTTACTTTTCCTTCATGGGTTATAAGTTATGTTCTTTATTAAATATATTATGATTTCTCTTTTTGTTATTTCTTTTTCAAACCACGCAGCACAGAGTACAGCAAATAAAAATTTCAAAGAATGCTTTAAGCAAGCCGGTGAGAGATTTTCTATTGACCACCGTCTGTTGCTGGCAATAGCAGAAGTTGAAAGCAGCATGAATCCGAGAGCTATTGGGTTAAATAAAAGAAATGGCAAAATACTCAGCGAGGATGTTGGATTGATGCAAATTAATTCATCTTGGTATATAACCCTTTCACGTATGGGCATTACAAGAAAGGATTTACTAGATAATCCCTGTCAAAACATTCATGTTGGAGCGTGGATTCTTGCAAAAAATATTTCAGCAAATGGAGTTAATTGGGAGTCAGTTGGCGCTTACAATGCAGGATTTAAGAATGCGAATGCTTCTTTTCGCTTAAAGTATGCTAAGAAGGTCTATTCTCGTTATCTGGAACTTACTGGAATATAATTACTTTAAAAGTAGAGAAACCAAAATGATATAGAGAAGAATAATGATTAAATTCCTAATGAAATTTTATTCAGATTTAAAGGTTGATTATAAGGTATATGCAGATTTAAAACGTAGATGTCCAAAAAAAATTTATTTTTCAAATCTTGTGTTTACTTCGGTTATGGTCGCTACATTGGTCGCTACATTATCATGTATTGCCTTCTTCGAGGGATATGAAACTGGGTTTGAAACCCTATCTAAAATCCCGCGACAATCGGTCATTAAGTTAATCATAAACAAATGCCAGGATAGTATAAAGGACGAAAATTATAATAAGGATACAAAATACAAGAGGTTTGCAAGTTGCATGGATGAAGAGTTTTCACATGTTCGCGATCAAGCAGTTAATGTAACGCTAAGCTCAAAATTTAGTATAGATGTTGACGAATGTGTGACTAGAACTAAAAATATTGAAAAGTGTTTAATCAATATCGAACACCTGAATACGAAAAGGAGAGATGCATATAAAAGCTTCAAGGCACTGATGGAAATTAATGGGATAGTTGAGTGACAAAATCATTGACAAAGATAAAGCTAATTTCCTGATTGAGAACCTAGGTAGCATATTTTAGTTGTTGGTGATTAAGGGGGGGGGAATTCATATGATTGAAAATCAATGCACTCGGTTGCTTTCCAAACATCCGTTGGTAATCGGCTTGATTGATTCGCAGCAACAATATTTGTTAGCTATCTCAGAAACCGCTCATATAGATGTGCGTAAGCAAAATCGACGATAAGAATTTTATAGGAGCTAATAATGAAATTGAGTTCAATAAAGACGGTTTATAATTTTATGCATTACTGCCGTATGCCGCTCTGGTTTCAGCGCTCTATCAGGGATATGAAAGTTGGTGACACTTTCATTCTAGGAAAATACACGCAACCTGTTTCTCATAACAGTGAGTCATTTTGTGTACCTCCGCGCGACTCAGCCTGTTTGGATAGTCGCGAGGCTTGCTTTGTTGCGGAGGCGTGGATAGAAAAAGATCGCGGGGTGTACTCGTTTTACGCTACATGGACATTCCCGACAAAACCAGAACGTGCGCATGTTATGACCTTTGGGGAATTCAGAATCCGCAAAGGCGGCATTATAGAGTTCGATAATAAAAACGTTGAACCTGACGATAAGAACCATCCGGTAAGAGGTTTCGCGCTTGTATGTCGTTATCTTGCTTACATGCTTAACTGTATGTCTGCTGAAGATAAAAAGGTTTATTTTTCTAACAATAGTTCCCCTTTGTTTAACGGGATATGGCTGGACAGAGATTGTATAGAACGGCGTGAGCGAGCAATACAACAGGTTGATGGAGGAATCAAACGTGTGTGGATTAATTACAAAGATTACATGCCAACACATCAGCTTTCCGCAGTTGTTGATGCAGCATTTGCCCCATGCGTAATTTAACTAGAGGATTGATTATGAACTATGTGGATAAGAATACTCCAGTGCATGAGAATGATGGTTTTGAAAATGATGCTACATGGATTCTTCATTTAACACATGTTTCTCACGATAAGTCTTATGATGGGTATGTAAGGGTTCCTTCTACACTGGATTACAACTACATTTATAGAGTGATTGCTCGTTTACAGTTTATACACAGTGAAGGTAGCTATAAAACAGAAGATTTATCAGGTCAACAGGTCGCTTTTTTACTTGGTCAACTATTGAATCTCGATATTGTTACTGATAGGGATAAAAATTGGATTTCTGATGAAACTATAACGGTACTTTCTAATGAATACATTTACGGGCTTGATTTATTCTGGAACTGGGAAGAAGTCGTTGTTAAATTCGGTTTTGATGAAAACAGCAGAGGTAAAGGTGAGAACCCATATTTTTATCCTGATGCTATTTTCAAAGACTATGAACCTGACGGTACTGTTCCGGCAATTTTAGAAATGGATAAGCATTTTCATTGATTGAGGTAGGCAATGGATTTCAGTAATATTGATTTTACCTATGATTGCTATGTTGATTTGCATGTTGATGGTTATGGTTCACTATCGGGCATGTTCTATACCAGCAAAACTAATTTAATTTTTCTGGCTCAATTATTCAAAGAATCGCATGACTGGAAGCCATCTTTTGAAAGAGATGGAAAACAGTACGTAATGGGTCTTGTCGATGCGGGTGATCTACGATTTAAGCGATTTATGGATAATGAGGCATTGTTAGAAAAACAGCAAGCCGAAGAGTTTTATCAAAAAAATGGTTTCCACGAGCAAACGCATGATTTTGTAGAAACATGGGAAGATAACGATATTAGCGATGTGCAAATTAGTTTTCCAGAAAGAGGGTAATTCATTATGAGTAATTTAAGAGAAGACCAACTGTGACGTATAGCCCTTTCAACTCATGACAAATTCACTAAAGAGCTTACGCTTAGGTTTTTGGAAGAATCAGAGGCTTACGATATAAATGTTTTAAGAAAAAACGAATTGCGACTTATAGCCCTTTCAACTCATGACAAATTGACTAAAGAGCTTGCGCTTAGTTTTTTGGAAGAGTCAGAGGGTGTTGCACATGATGAATTGTCACAAACCTGTTGGTGTGATTGTCTGTATGATCTTCGAACAGAAATTAAAATAAGATTAAACATCAGCTATATGACAACTATCGTTATAGGAACAACGGTTGTCGATTATAAAACAATGGAGGTTGATACCCCCCCATCTCCCGAGCATGACAGCGTTCACTACCTCGATATTTCAGGAGAAGGAATGGTGTTTTCTGGTGAAAAATATGATGATGGTCATCGTTTTCAGTCTGGAGTTATCGAATCTCACTATTGTACAGCAGACTGGCAGCTTGTCCTTTCAACTTATAAAAAATGGCTAACTGATAAAGAAAAAACCTTTTCTTATTTGTTTGTTTTGTTGGGTGGTGAACTGGTTCACCATGAAATTAATGCGTCTAATTTAATTTGGGGATAACTATGAGATTGTTTATTGCATAAAAACCGTCTTTAGCTCAACATTGTCGGATAAAACTACGAGTAGAGCGTTGTAGATGGGAAAGTTAGTTATTGGGGCGATTAGCCATTATATGATTTATTAGCGTTTTCTTCTGTAGTCGCTAGCTAAAAAAAGCCCTGATAAATACAGGGCTTTTCTCTTTATTTATGTTTTAGTGTTAACGAGATACTTTCTTGCGATGTCGTATCTATATTTCCTACCATGTGTTTCGAAACATCCTCTTTTCTCATAGAAAGTTCTTTTGATTCATTGAATTTTGATTCCTCGGCCTGCTGTTGTTCCTCTAGTTCTAAGAGGTGCAATTCACTTTGACAAAGTTTATCCTGCAATTCATCAGGAAATGATTCAATGACATCCAAGAATTCTGACAGCTTGAATTTTTCGCGCTGACCCTTCTTGTATATGAGATCGTTTGGGGCCCAACAATTTTTACCTACGATACAAAATCGTAGCTCATCTGCCACTGAACGGACTTTTATTCTCAAACCTGCATAATTACCCACGTCAATTTCAACGGGTATGCCTTTTTCCTTTCTTTCTTCTACAGCACATCTAATAATGCCCATTATGTGCGTATTAAGTCCTGCAAGTTCATCTTGAGTAGCTGTATCTAGCGCTATGGAATTTGTTCGTGTTTTGAATTGTTTTGTATCGTTTAGTTTATCTATGAAAGTAATTTCAGCCTGAAGTGTATCACGCTGTGATTGAGTCTCAATAATTCGGTCATAAAGAAGTCCCATTCTGCTGTAGAATTTTTCTGGTGACTCGGGATGATCTCTATGCTTATCGAGCAACAGTTGGAATCCATTGCTTTGTGATAGAGATTTTTGAGATATTTTACGAGTCACTCTCTCAATAGCGTGATTACTTAAATCAGGTTCCGACTTCCCATAAAAATATAGAGCCTGTTTTAGATCTATTACATGCTCATAATCACCAGTTTCGTATAACTCAGCTACGCGATGGCATGATTCTTGATGGCCGGTACCTGCGGCCTGATGCAGAAGTTCAACCGCTTTAGATGTGTCGGCTTCAGTTCCTATGCCGTCAAAGTAGCAAAATGACAGAAGATACATACCTTCTGCACTGCCAGCTTCCGCCAGCTCGCGGGTCGTGGTGAATATTCTGACGGCGCTACAGTCCCCTTCGTTGTATCGGGAAAAGAGTTCGTTAGCTGTGAGTTCCATTGAAGCTAACTCTTCACTGGTAAGTCTTACTGACTCGACCGCTGCCGGCATTTCTATCTCATGTGATGTTGGCTCGGTTTCCAGACGTGATATCAGAGGCAACTCGACCTGCAGGATGTTCGCCGCTGCAATTACGGATTTATCGTTTAACCTCCTAACCCAGCATTTGTTCTGTGTCGGCGCGTAGGAGAAGCGGCCACGTTCTGAAAGCATACGCATTAGCCGGTGCGCTTCACTGCCTTTCTCCGGTTTGTCAGAAAACTTGATCTGCAGTCTTTCTATTTCAGTGTTGTAAATTACTTCACCGAATTTGAAAGGCACCACTAGGTTGGTTGAGTTTTGGCGCTGGCCAGTAAGATTAGTATCAGGTGTATCAGGTGTATCAGTGTTATTTCTCAGTAGCGAAGTATGTTCTGGTGAACTATCTTCCCGCGGCAGGACCTTTTCAGGAGCAGTTGAGATGGATTTCTGGACATTCTGACTACTTAGGTCAGGCGTCGATGCTGCGGTGCTGACAGGGGCTTCTGTATTGCTCTCCTTTTCAACGGTCAATTCTTCAAGGGGGGCATTTTCGCTATTGCTGATTTTAATCTGGGTGCCCGGAGCAATTTCTTCGCTCATGGACTTCCATGTTGATACATAGTCGTCATCGTCCTGCATTTTCTTCAACTCGACCATTACATCGATGGCATCCTGCCGCAATGCGTCAAGGTATTCTTTCTGTGGATAGTCACCCTCAAGAGATTGTTTCGCAATTTCTAGGTCTCTCTGTAGTCGCTCAATATTTTTTTCGCACTGTGTCACTTCATTTGCTGCTGTACTCAATATGTTGTCTATACGAACAAATAAGCCGGTTGGACTAAATGAGTCACCGCTGCTGTAAAATATGTTCATATTGTCCATATGAGTCAGTTGGCCATCTGCGCGACTTAACATGAAATTGGTAAATAGCCCTCTTGCGTTGTTTCCTGCTTTTACGCTGACAGTCATGCCTCTGTAGTTACCAACAAGAACTGGCTCTCGGTCGTCAATTGTCATGTTGTCGACTGCTTTTCTCATTTTGTCCTTGAGATAAATTTCTAGCTTTTCGATATCTGCTTTAACGCTTTCTGTTTTCTTCCAGATGAAAGTTGTTGCATGGGTCTGTAGTCCTACGCTATCTGCATTTTGGGCTATGTACGCTAAATCATCGCGGATGTGAGGCACTAATTCTGTCAGTTGAAGAATATCCCGGGGTATCTGTGCTAATCGTGTTTCAAGCGAATGCCGACTTCGTTGCCAATTCCGGTACAGTGTTTCTTGTTTGCGCTTTTCTGAATCAATCTTGACTTGCTGGAAAATTAGCTGATTGCCTGTAGCGCTTGCTTTCATTTCTGCGGCATTTGCTGCATCACCTGCAATATCTTCAATAACTCGATCAGTCAGCGAACCATTCCGGAACTGCTCAATTCCACGTGCTTTGACCTCTATTGTTTGCCACATTCGGGCATCGTAGGTACGTTCTGTAGCGTAGCAGCAGATCTCCAGTTCGAAATTTTCTTTATCTTGCTCAAAGAACATGTTGCCCTGTCGTATACCGCGACCATGTCTTTGTTCAAGATCACGCGGTCGCCACGGGCAGTCCAAATCGTGCAAGGCAACAAGACGACGCTGTACGTTTGTACCGGCACCCATTTTTGATGTAGAACCGATCAATATACGAACATCACCGCTGTTTACCGCTCTGAAGAGCTCCTGACGTTTCTGGTCGTTAGTCGCATCGTGTATGAATTTAATTTCGTTGGCCGGTACACCTTTATCAATTAGCTTTTGCTTAATATCGGCATAAACAGAAAACTTATCAGGATCAATGCTTTCTCCAAGGATTTCCGCCATTGAGAAACTGTCACCGTTTGCTGATTCGTCGACAACGGGTGTATTCGCTGTGAATTTGCCTTTAGGGGTAGAGAGATCACAAAATACAAGCTGAGTGCCTTTGCGGTATGTATTAGCATGCCAGATGAAATGTATGCGTCGTACAGCTTCGTTAACTTTGCTACCTTCGTCATCCGGAGCATGTGGTTCAACAAGCCGAAAATCGAGAGCCGCAATTCGCGCATCGTGTGTGACTTTAAGCGCATTATCAATTCGAGGGTCCTTCGGCATGTTCTCCATACGATAGATGATAGAACCAGGTGTCCACTCTTTAACTTCTCGACCAACGTTATCGATAGCAGGTCTATTCGTTAAGGGATCAATGACAGTTTCCATCTCACCCATAAACGCCGCTTGTAATTTTGAGCGCGGAACAACTACTGTGGTTGGTTTGCCACCTTTAAGTTTTGGTACTAGCCGTCCTGTGCCATCTGCACGCGCCTGTATCGCCAAATCTTTTTGTGTCACAACATCAGCAAATGACCGGTACATACGCATCAGCTCTGGAACATTTGTAAACTTTGCAAAGCGTGCATTGAGTCGATAATTCACGCCTGTAGCGTCGAGTTCCCAACCGTTTACTACTTGACCAAAAGTTGAAGACCAACTGTCGAATGCAGCTATTCCTTTTTCTTTAAGCTCGTCATATTGCATGTAGCGCTGCAAAGTATAGAGTTCAGCAAGAGAGTTACTGATCGGAGTACCTGTGTAAAAGTAAACGCCTTTGCCATTGCGTTTCTTCTGCAACCAGCGGCATTTAAGAAACAGGTCCATCGCTTTTTCTGAGCCTTGTAAATTACCCAGTCCTGCAATGCGGCTCTGTGAAGTCACTATGGCCAGATTTTTGAATTCATCTGCTTCATCAATGAATAGAGCGTCGATACCCAACTGATCAAAAGTAAGCAAATCATCCTTTTGTCCAGAGTCAGAAATTTTCGCAATTCTTTCTTCAAGCCTCTTTTTCTGCTTCTCCATTTCTTTTACTGATGGGTCGCGTCTACCAAGAGACTGCTTGTATTCGTCCAGAGAAGCACTGATGTCGCTTACCTGCTCAGCTAGAAAGGACATCTCATCTTCCGGTGCCAAAGAAAGGAATTTGAATGAAGAGTGCCCAATGATTACAGCATCAAAATCCCCTGTAGCGACAGAAGCGAATAAGCGTTTGCGGTTGTCTTTCTCAAAATCAGCCTGCTCAGCAACGAGAACATTCGCACCTGGATATAATTTATAGAATTCATCCTTCCATTGTCCGAGTAGATGGTTGGGGACCACAACCATGGGCTTATTGACTAGCCCCATGCGCCGCTGTTCCATAATTGTTGCAATCGCGGTCAGTGTTTTACCGGCCCCTACAACATGATCACCTAAGCCTCCACCCTCCTGAATTCCTCTCCAGATCGCATTCTTTTGCGTACCACGTAGCTTGATATCACCGCTAGCTTGAGGCAAAACTAAGTGTGAACCATCATAAGACGCCGGAACGTGTGTATTAAAACGGTCGTTGTAGCGTTTGGCCAGACGCTCCCGTCGTTCTGCATCACGCCAAATCCAGTCAGTAAATTCGTTTGCTATCTGCTCGGCCTTTCCTTGAGCTGCTAGAGTCTCCTCTTGGTTTACTGTATAGATTGGAGACCCATCGTCTTTAAAACCTGTTACATCGCGCACCTGAACAGAAGTATTGTTGTAAAGACGATCGAGGATTTCGAGAGCATTCATACGTGCAGTCCCCCACGTATTCTCGAGCAAATCCTTATTGCCCCCTCTAAATTTTGTTATCCATTTACCAACCGGCTGTACATATATGGCTTTGCACTCCTGGTCTGCAATGCCAAGGTGCTCGCGAATGAAGGCCTGAATATCTTGTTGAGGCAACCAAGTGCTGATCAGTTGTACTGATATATCAATTGCATCTATATCTTGAGGTTGGCTTTCCTCTAGGGCTTTGATGCTGCTCTGTAGCTCTTCGAGTAATATTTCTGTATTAATGGATTTGAATCTGGCAGCTGCTTCAGGAGTGAAATATTGGTGGGTAAATTTGTCTAATTCGTCTGCCGTTACTGAAGGAATAGCGCCATGTAACCTACGTGCTTTGTCCAATTTTTTCTTAACGTTACCGGACAAGAAAGAGTCAGCGGTAACATACTCAAGACTTTCAGGATTTCTGTAGATCAGACCATGAAGTTCTCGTGTGACAGCTTCTGGAGGTATTCCCGTTAGAGTAGAGATACGGTCTATATCAACACGGCCGGTTTCATTAAGCGAAATGACTAAACCATCTTTTGCTGAATCAGCACTACTGGCAATGCTGCTGGGGCGATTTACACGCCTTGTAAATATCGCAGCCTTTCGGGCGGACGGTTTGCGCTGAGTACTCCCTTCTTTTTCAGCCATCGTTTTAGTAACGCCCTTGTCGTACTCTACTTCCAGCGACTGCAGAAGTGGATAAAGTGGGTCATACTTGAGAACGTTTTTATTCGAGCGACTGGACAGAAAATCGTACTTTTTAACATGCTTATCATAGAGAAGATTAAGCGACTGCCGTACCTCATCCATGATGCTCTGGCTGGTATCATCATTAGTTTCTAACGCAATAAGATGCGTCAGAGTGTCTCTGATTTGAATTGCACTGCGGATACGCTCATCTTCAACAGCAGAACGGGTGTCGTAATATACGTAATCACCATTCCCCAATAAATCGGGTTTACGTACCGCAATTCGGTTGTCAGGTGTGATGAAGAAGCTATCAACTTTGACCCCTGTATCTGTAAAGTTAACGGAAACTTTTGACGATACGGTATTTAGTTCATCATTACGTTGCTTAGTGATGAAACAATTTTTAGGCAAGGGTGAAAGGCGGCTGGTTATTTCAGTATTCAGATTTAAGTCTTGAGCGGCAACACATTGTGGTGAGTTACCGAATGCTCTGCTCTCGAGTTGCATTTGCCCGATCATCTGCTCCGGATGATTAACAAACCATGCGTTGACCGCGATAGGTTCATTTGTGGTGGCACAGCGGACAAAATCGGTATCTATCCAGCCACGTTCAGTTTCTTCACCTAGTTGAGCCTTCTGAAAAAAAACAATGTCAGTAGTGACGGTCGTTAGAGCATTTTGCTTAAAGGCGCTATTGGGTAAACGGATTGCGCCAAGGAAATGGGCCCGCTCGGCTATATATTCTCTATGCTCAGAATTCTTTGAGTCCATGAAGAAACGGCTCACAACCATCGCCGTTACACCACCGGCACGTAATGAGTCCAGACTTTTGGCAATAAAGAAGTTATGAATTGAAAATCGACTTATCTGAGGATTTTGTGGATCATTCACTCTGAAGTCGCCAAAAGGCGGGTTACCAATTGCAACATCAAAGTAGTCGCGGGGGGCGCGGAATTTTTCAAATCCCTGATGGATAGTTGTGAATTCAGGATAAAGCTGGCGTGAAATTCTTGAGGAAATTGAATCCAGTTCATTGAGGGTCATGTCGGCCTGAAAAGGGAGCATACCAGCGAAATGCCCAATACCAGATGCCGGTTCCAGAATACGAACACCATCACCTACCCCGATTTTCTGCAAACCACTATAGATGCCGGTGATTACATCTGAGGACGTATAGTGGGCATTTAATGTAGAGGCCCTCGCTGAATCGTACTCATCTGGAGACAAGAGATCACGGAGACGTGTGTACTCCTTTTCCCAATCAGAATTGGTTTCATCAAACGCCTGAGGTATGCCTCCCCATCCAACATAACGGGCCAAAATGGCTTGTTCATCAGGCGATGCCTGCCGCTTATTACTTTCAAGGTCTTTGAGAAGCTCAAGGGAAGCGATGTTATCTTTGAACTTGGTTTTAGCACCGCCAGCACCAAGATCAGTAACTGCGTTTAGTCGGAAATTAGAAGACTTGTGTTGATCCCCTGAAGTTCCAATAATTCCTGCTCGCTCATCGATGCGTCCCGATTCGTCAGCAATGCTTCCATCTCTTCTTCTTGCTGGTTCACTAACGTTGTGTAAAGAACCAGAAATCCTTTCTGTTCCAACTTGAGTAATGAGGTCGGCTGGTTCAGGGCCCACCGAGCTAATATTTTGTATCCCTGACTCTTCACGTTTTTGTCGTTCATCAGCTGGGCTATCGTTTCTTTTTTCAAGATACGAGCCGCTGTTGTCATGTGATCCTCGTTTCCAATTATCATTGATAGTTTCCTCATTTTTATTGGGCATAGTAACCTCTTTGATTATTCCGATTAATGCGTATAAATCGGAATAATCATGAGGTAATGCAATTATTTAGTCAATGTAACTCGGCTCAATACGCATTCAGAAACAGGAACTTCGATAACAAGTGAACCAGGAACCTGACATGAGACATATTCTTCGCCATTTTCTGTATAGCTTGGTTTATCAAGCAGAATATGCTCAACACCGTCAATAAGCACATATACTGTTGCTCGAGAAGCCGCGATTTGATTTAAAACGTCGCTTCTAGCTAATTCTGCGTTGTTCTGACCAATGATCTCTTCATCGGGTTCGCTTGGTAAAAAGCTATTAGTAAGCCCGTTGTCAGTGTTGTTATCACGACCGCTGTTTGGTGTATGTTCAATCTGTTCGGTCGTTGGCTGTGGCGCTATGGACTGAACATTCTCAGTCACATCAGAGGCCTCGGAAGTCTCGGAAGTATCTTGAGTAGGTAAGGACCGCTCATCAGGTACTGGAAGGCTATTATTTGTATCAATGCTTTCAACATGATCTTTCACATCCTGACAATCCGATATTGTTTCTATATGGCTATCAGGATTAACCTGCTCAGCAGATATAGCTACAGCCTTACCTTTAAGGATATTAAGTTTTGTTTGAGCTTCGTCTCGAGAAACCTCACCTTTAGCCCTAATTTCTTCTACAAATTTAAGCCCATCTTCTGCTGAGGCGGCAAAAATGTTAGTTAAAATATTCAGCGTTTCGAGATAAGTGACTATGCCATCACTCATCAGTTCTTGAACCGGCTCAGGCATGTCTAAAAGTTTTAAATGCTTTGATACATATGCAGGTTTACGCCCCAATCCTTCTGCAATCTCTCCGGTTTTTAGCCCAAAATTGTCACGTAATAGAGCAAATGCCCTTGCAAGTTCAATAGGTGTTAGTGGTTCTCGTTGATCATTTTCAGCGATTTGCCCAAGTATATTCTTAGCATTATAAGTCTCAGGATTTAGCCGTTGATCAATGATGGCCAACACTGGTTCATCATTGATGACCGCAGCGCGCCAACGACGTTCTCCCATGTGAATGCGATGCATTCCATCTTTATTGGCAGGAAAAACCCGAATAGCTTCATGCTGAGTTTTGCCTTTCATCGATGCGGCTAAGCCCTCGAGCTCCTTAAATTTAGTACGTACTTGAACGACGCTATAAACTTTGTCGTGAGGGAGCCATACTAGCTCTAAGTCTTCTTTCTTGGCGGTGCCGCGGATAAGAGAGCTTATGATATTTTCTTGAGACTTTGCTCCACCGATTGCTTTTCTGAAATCTTTTTTAGCCATGAGAAGCCTCTTCCTCAACTTTAATTCGACGGAGTATCTCTTGCGTTAATGCAGTGAACTGCAATGAAGTTTCAGATTTAGGCGCATACTCTATTAAAGGAACAGCTACTGCTTGTGACTCAACGATTTGCGTTGCAGTTTTTAACGCAGGTAAAAGGATTGAATCACCGTATTGCGAAGTCAGTAATTCACGATAGTTCTCTTGTATACGGACAAGGGAATCCTCTTTACGACTGGTATAAACAATTTTATTGATAACTATCCCAAGCAACGTCAGGTCAGTTTCATAAAGCCGCTTAGTATTCATAGCAGTACGTAACTGATAGCTGATACCTTTTTTAGAAAATCTAGCTAACTCAGAAGGTATAACAAGCCAATCGGCTGATCGATGCGCAGACGCAAGTGCATTCCCAAAACTAGGTAATGTGTCGAGAATAATGATATCGAACTGCGACTCTAACGATTTAATATTATTATAGAAATTGTTGATTACAGTATCAGAACTGCCTAGCTGAATATCTGCTAGATCTAGACTTGAACCGATCAGATAAAGGTTATCTTGAAGTTGCAGGGGGCAGATTTCCGCATCATTTCTGAACATGTTCCATACGTGAGCCGGACCTGGTTTGAAGTCATCACCATCTGGATCTGCAAGTATTTCGTGTGGGAACTCATCATCCTCAAGATAATACTGTTCAGTAAGGTTTCCTTGCGGGTCCATATCGATCACAAGTGTCTTATAGCCCATGTGGGCAAGGATAGATGCAATAATTGCAGCAATTGTTGTTTTACCCACGCCACCCTTTTGTGAACTGATAGAAATTATTTTCTTTCTTGGAAAATATAAGCCTTCACCATTCCGAATTAGCTCATGACCAGTGAGGTTTTCAAGCTTTTGCCAAACTTCTGTCGGCATTTCCCGATATCCCTTTGAAGACGGGCTAGCTACATAACTCATAATAGCTCGCTCAGTAATGCCCAAGGCTTTAGCTGCGCTGCTCCATGTTGAGCCGGTGGCGAGTTTGAAATTACGTAAAGCTTGCTCTTGTGCTGAAATCATGGTCATGTCCTTCGTGAAATTTGCGAACTACAGTGGAAAAGCAATATCCTGTAGTTAAAGCTGTTTTGGCCTGAATTTTCGTATACGAAAAATTAGGCCAAATGC
Organism: Hafnia paralvei; assembly: GCF_020150375.1. NCBI lineage: Bacteria > Pseudomonadati > Pseudomonadota > Gammaproteobacteria > Enterobacterales > Hafniaceae > Hafnia > Hafnia paralvei. The sequence goes on from NZ_CP083738.1 coordinate 170,081, forward strand.
CGAAAAGAAATAGAGGGTTAAATTGAAGCCGAAGAGCCAGTGCGTTGGCGGTTATTCATTCGGGCCAATACCTCATTGCGGCTTGGTTTTTCACCAAAAACTGCGCTCAGCTGCATATTGGTCATAGCCGGAATCCAAGAACGACTTCTATTCGTGCGAGAAAATGCTAAGATGTTTGCAAGATTCATTGAATTCTCCTTCAGTGGGTTGGACATGAGTGGTACTTGGCGGTATGTCTCATGTCTGTGTAGTTCGTGTGTAGCTGTTGAGGTACATACTACACACGAACTACACACACGACAAGGCGAACTACACAGTTTTTTTGTGCTCCCTCACAAAATTTTTTTATTTTACTTACATATCAATCATTTAGGTAGGCATCAATTTTCAACTCTGCTTATATTCTCTTGACCGTAAATACTTTTAATCGTATTCATTACAAGATCAGAGCGTTGAATAGAGTCGCAAGAAAATAATAAAAACGTCTTGTGATGCCTAAAATAAAGAGATATGAAATGCCTGATCTCTCTAGCCGAAAAATGACGACGTAGTGAAACGACAAATGTGTCATCAATAGATTTATTATTCTGCTGTTGATAACTTTCAACTGTATCTTCAACAATAGGCATGATAATGGCATTTGAGCCATCATATGCACATGGTGCTGAAATGAATGGGATTTTGATTTCTGAAAGATCAGTTTTTAATAAAAAAATGGTAATATTGTTTTTCATCATTTTCCTTTGGTTTTACTTTTAGTTTTATTGAAGTCGGGCTTACCTCGTTTATCATTGAACGTAATAGTGCAATTAGGATATCCCGAACAACCCCAGAAAAATCCATTTTTGGATTTCCTCCTAATTAATGGTTTCTCACATGTAGGGCAACGTACAATAACCTCCTCTAAGTTAAGTTCAGCGAAACCATTTGCAAATATTTGTTTAAGCATATCAATAACTTCTTTGATAAATGTGTCTAATGATAGCTTTCGACTTGATATAGCTTCAAGTTGTTGCTCCCAATATGCTGTTCTTTCGACGCTTTTAATTTCATGTGGCAAAATAGATACAACAGCATTACCAAGTTTAGTTGCTCTTATTTGTTTACCTTTCTTTTGAATGTAGTTTCTATCGAATAACGACTTTATAATATTAGCTCTAGTTGCTTCAGTACCAATACCACAAGTACTTTTAAGAATCTTTTTCAACACAGGGTCTTTTACTAAATAGGCACAGTTATTCATTACTGCTAATAAAGTTGCGTCAGTAAAAAACTTTGGAGGAGTTGTGTTCTTTGATAATACTTCTGCCGATTGAATATTAACTTCAGTACCGACTTCAAGTTCAGGTACGTGGAAATTGTTATCTTCTTCCTGAGATTCACAATCATCATCAACGGGCATAATGTATGAACGCCAACCTGGATTAATGAGCTTAGAGCTATGAGATACGATCTTATCGTTACCACATATTAGTTCTAGGTTAACGTTTCTATACACTGCAGGTGGCATAAATTGTGAAATGAAATTATCCCTAACTAGCTTATATACCTTTACTTGATCTGCATTTAATTTTGAAAGGTCAGCACGATGAGTTGTTGGTACAAGCCCATAGTGAGCTTCAACATTATCGTCATCCCAAGCGTCGGATCTTAGCGATTTATCGAGTTTTTCCGCGATATGTGCGACGCTTGGGTCCATAGCAACAATTGAATCCAAGATATCATCTAACTCTTCAAGTAAAGCTGTTGGCAAGTAACGACAAGATGTACGCGGGTATGATGTTAAATGAGCTTCATAAAGTGATTGAAGGATCTCTAATGTTTTCTCCACCGGAAAACTGTACTTGTTTGCACACTCGATCTGAGCAGCGGAAAGACTAAATGGTAATGGCGCGGCTTTCTTACTATCATTTGCAGAAGACCGATTTACTGAGCAGCTTAGCCCATTGAGTTCAGCTTGCTTATTTAACGCAGCATCATGGTCAAGAAGCTTGTTATCTTCATCCAGTAAATCAGAAGGTGGCAGCCAGTTGCCTTTAAAACAACCTTGCTGCGAGCTCATAGTAAACTGAACTTCGTAATAATTTTTGCTTGTAAACGATGCAATCTCAGCTTCACGGCAAACAATGATATTGAGCGCTGCGCTTTGTACACGCCCAGCAGTCAATACACCATCCAGCCCCTTACTCTGACCAATTAGAGTCAGTGCTCTTGTTAAATTAAGACCAAATAACCAATCTGCTTGCGCACGTCCAAGACCCGCATAATACAAGGGGAGACCAATCTCACCATCAAAACGTGATGCAATACATTTTTTTATAGAGTTTGTATCAGTTGCCGTGATGTTTACACGTTCGACCTTTCCTTTAAAGGAACATTCATCGAGTAGTTCTCGACCGATGACTTCACCTTCTCGATCAAAATCAGTTGCAAGAACAATATGTCCGGTGTTCTTGATGAGGTCTTTTACGCGGAAAAAATGTGTCTTTACAGCTTCGCGAGGGCATTTTTTCCAGCTAGGCGGCACAAACGGAAGGGGATCTAGAGACCACTTTTTCAAATCAGGGTTGTATTCGTCAGGGTTCAAGTCTCGCAGAATGTGTCCAAATAGCCAGGTGACACAAGTCCCCCCATCTGGGGAAATATAAGCTCCTTTTGAAGCGTCCTTAAAGTCAATAATTCCAAGCGCTTGTGCGAAAGCTACAGCCATACTCGGCTTTTCAGCAATCCAAAGAGTTGCAATTTTCATGTTAGTCCTGATGTTGTGCAATGAAAGTAATTACGTATAATACGTATTATTCGGAATAATTCAAAGGTGGCGTACAGAAATGGTGCAAGACACAAGATATAAAGAAGATGAGAGCTTGTGGCTCATAGGTCTCGTATTCAGTGTATTGATCGGCGTTCCTGTAATTTTATGGCTCATAAACCATACTTGGCTGAGCTACTGGGGACTATTTTTTTCGTGGAAACAGTTAGCAATTATCGATTTTCCATTCCTGCCTTGGGTTGGTGAGCTTCGTAACGATATTATTGAGCTTGCAAAACATCCTGAACAGGTTGAATTTTTCGAATTACTTATGAAGATGACTCAGGCAGGAATAGTAATAGGTTGGTTGCCGATCGTTATCTCTATTTTATCCATACGGTCAACCTTACGTCATCGCGCCGACCATGTAAGAAGAAATATTACTGCGGATAGTCTACCGGAAATTATGTCAACTCATTGCCCCGCAATAATACCAATATTGCACTATGGACCGTTACTTAATGAAGATATTAAGGGACAAGAGAGTCGTGAGCATCCAGTCGAGTTCGCGAAGAGGCACAATCTCGTTAGAATGAGTAAATTAGATGTCGACAAAACTCGGAAGGTTTTCTTAGCTAATTTAGGTAGGAAAATTAAAAGTATAAACGACCTGAATATATATGAGCGGGCATTGTTTGCAATTTTTGCGAGTAGAGTTTTTGATACGCATGAAAATGGACATAAAGCTCAGAAGATGCTCGATACATTAAATCGATCATGTGCTCATGGAACTTGGAATGGAGCAAAAGGGTACCCTGACTTTTCGTTAATTAGAAATGAGATGAATTTCTACATGAATAATATAGAAGCTCAAGAACTAATTAAATATTTTCAATATCCTACAACATATTTGCACATGCTACATTCTAGAGCAATGAGTCGGGGTAAATTAGTTAGCTCGAATTTTAGATGGCTAAAAGGCATCGACCGAAATTTGTGGTATGTCTTGAATGCTACTGGACGCAAGAGCCCATGTATAGAAAGTTTAGTTAATATCCAAACATATCGTACTGAATATCTTGCTTGGCAGAATGGAAAAGTTCTCGTTGAGGTACCTTTAGAACAGTGTATAGAAGCATTTAAAGCCTCGCTGATTAAAGAGGGGTTACTTCCTAAACCATTTTTACCAACAACTCAAAGCTCTTTATAAATACGTAAATCCTAAAAAATGTTAGAGGTCTACTAAATGTCTAAGTTAAAAAAAATTAAAGAGATTATTTTTTCAAATACTGACCAAGCTTTTGATGATGTCAGTGTGAAATCACTAAATAATAATATGGTCGAAATTGTGAAAGGAGATAAGCACTATGTATTTCTCATTAAAGACATTCTGACTATTTCAATGGGGCGCGACAAAGAAGAAAATGAAGCATCCTTGCAAATAAAACTAGCCAATGATAACTATTGCATTGAATTCTCAGGGAGTAATAACGCTATAACTAAGCTATATATTTCTATTAATATGCAATGGCAGTTGTTCCGAAATAAAAAAACGCACGGGGCTATTTTGAAATGGATGGGGCTAACACTTACTATCTTTGTATCAATTTGTATCCTTGCGGCAGGTGCAAGTAACTCTATAAATAGCGCTACGAATAAATCACAGATTGCTCTTAATGAAAATGAAAAAAATGAAATTAAGAACGATCAAGATCAAACATTTTTAGCAACATCAAAAGACCCATTATTGGAGCGTATTGATAAGTTGTCGGAGCCTAATATAAGACTGGCTGACTTACTAAAAAAAGGAGTTGCAACTAAGGATTACTCAGTGAAACTCGGAGACAATACAAAAAATGATAAATTATTCTTTGTATTTTCAGACCCGCAGTGTCCAAATTGTAGAAAAATTGAACCTCTACTGGAGGAGGTATTAGACAGTTATTCAGTAGAAATTTTTCCAGTTTCTAAGATCGGAAGGGATAGCTCACGTGAGCTAGTCAGTAAGGTTCTTTGTGCAGAATCTACAACACGACGATCTATATGGCAAAGTGTTATGTCTGGGAGTCTTGTTGACCAGGAGTCTTGCAAGAATGGTTATATTGCTACAGATAATAACAATGCAACATATGATGCATTTGGCTTCATAGGCACACCTGCTATCGTTCGAGAGGATGGTGCAGTGTTTCCTCCGACCAAACAGCTTACGGAAGCGAGTTTAAGGGCTTGGTTGACTGAGGCAGTGCAATGAGTTTGCCCCAACATTTCCTTGTAAAATTAAAAGAGCAGTTAGCTATTTCAACACTCATTAAGGAGAGTGTATCGCTAACCAAAAAAGGTTCAAAATGGAAAGGTTTGTGCCCGTTCCATAATGATAAAAATCCGTCTATGACCGTCGATGATATTAAAGGCCGATTTAAATGTTGGGTTTGTTCAAGTGAAGGAGACATTTTTGATTGGGAACTTAAGATTGGAGATGGAAAGGACTTTATTTCTGCAGTGAAAGGCATAGCCGAACGGTTAAATATAGAAATGCCTAAGTCTGATACTTACCAATCAAATATAAACAACAAAACTTTAATCAAAACTTTGTATCAAGCTCATGGTATCTACAGAAATGGTATTTCAAGAGGAAAAGATGCAAAAAAATATCTGATTGATAGAGGGCTAACTGACGAGACAATAGATAGCTGGGAAATTGGAACTGTCAGTAAGGGAATAGTGTCCATTTTGGAAAGAAACATTGATAGACAGTTGCTCATCGATTGTGGGATTGCTTGTCTAAGTTCAGACGGGAATTTATTCGATCGATTGCGTCAAAGAATTGTCATTCCACTTAGGACTAAAACAGGCACTATTGTCGGGTTTGCAGGTCGAAAGATTTATGAGTTAGATGAATCGCCAAAATATTTGAATCCTCCTGAAACTGAGGTTTTTGTTAAGGGAAACATCTTGTTTGGATTGGATAAAGCTTTGCCGAATATATTTAAGTCACGTTCAGTTATAGTTGTCGAAGGATATTTTGATGTTATATCCCTACATCAAAATGGTGAAGGGCGAGCTGTAGCTGGAATGGGAACAGCGTTAACAGACATTCAACTAAATATTCTAACAACATATGCAAAAAAAATCATATTCTGCTTCGATAACGATCAAGGTGGTGCGATAGCAATAAAAAATCTGTTGCCTAAATTATTAACAATAATTACTGATAAAATAAATGTTTTTTTTAATTTCATGCCGAAAGATATCGACCCAGATGGGTTTATCCGTAGAAATGGAATTGATGCTTGGTATATTTCTTGCCGAAATGGAGTCCCGCTAAGTGAACTTCTGATGCAATATATTACATCTAATTATCAACTAGAGACTGTAGAAGATAAACAGCGTGCAGCTATAAGGGCTACTGAAGTTTGCAAATCAATAAAAAAAGCACCTTATTTGAGACAGCTGATTATACAAGAAGTTGAGAAAGGTTTTGGCGTCAGACTGGAGTTTGATTATGAGTCAATATGAAATTAATAAAAATAGATTGGAAAAGGATGTTCGCTCTGTAGAGGAGAAAATCCTAGAATGGTTTTTAGACCTAAATCATTTTAGATTTTTCATCCTGTGTAGAATTGTCTCTCAACTTCTTCTTATTGCATTTTGGCCAGTATCACTAGTCACATCATTGTTTATATGGGCAATTATTATTGACAGGAAAGTTAAACTTCCGATGCGTATACCGAAAGATATTGGAGGGCCTGATCTTACGGAGTATTACACAATAAGAAGTGAGTGGAAATTCTGGATATTCAAAGGTACGAATGAAAAACGGAAATATCAGATTGCAGCCGGAATTCTGTATTGGGGGACGTTAAGGACTAAAAAGGCATACCTGAAAGGTTCTGAGGTATGGTCGACGAATAGTGACTGCCGAACTCATGCCTTTGTCGCGGGCACCACAGGTTCAGGGAAATCAGAGTCTCTTTATGGACTAGTTTACAACTCTCTATGTTGGGGGTCAGGAGCTGTTTATGCAGATGGGAAAGCTGATATTTCGCTGCCTTTCACTATCTGGTCGTTATGCCGTCGGCTTGGTAGAGAAGATGACTTTCTGCATCTTAATTTGCTTACAGCAGGGCGTGATCCCTATCTTGACCTTCTCGAAGAAGAGAAATACAGACGAATGGGCCAAGATTATTTTAATACTCAAAAAGGAGCTCGTTCAAATACTCTAAACCCCTTTTTCTCCGGTACTGCCGATTTCCAAGTTCAGCTAATGTCATCATTGTTACCAAAGGCAAGTGGGGATGGTGCCCAGTGGCAAGAAAAGGCAGTTAACTTGGTTGATGCAATCATTCGCTGTTTAAGATACAAGCATTTGCGCGGCGATCTAACGTCAGGTATTGAGATGATTCAAAAATACCTTGGTCTTGAGGAGTTACTTGAACTTTATAAAGAAGGAAAAGCGGGTTTATTACCGTATGCGGCCTTTTCTCCGATTGAGAGCTATTTGAAAAGCGGGTTGTCTTTTGATTTTAACCTTCTTGATGAACCGCAGAAATGGACATCTGAGGTAAGAACTCAACATGGTTATTTGACATCACAGTTTCAAAGAACTTTATCAATGATGATCCAGTCATATGGGTTCGTTTATAAAGTGAAGCATCCAGATATAGATCTAAGTGATGTATTACTTAACAACCGTATATTGGTTATTTCTATACCTTCTCTAGAGAAATCAGCACAAGAGGCTGAAGCATTAGGAAAGTTAGTGTTGAGCTGCATTCGGCTAATGATGGCAGAGAATTTAGGTACAAACTATGAAGGAACTAAAGCCGAGATACTGTTATCGCGCCCGACGGCATCGCCGGTGCCATCAATCATTATCACTGATGAATTAGCTTACTACTATGCGTCAGGGCTTGCTGTTATGTATGCACAAGCGCGTTCGCTCGGTTTTATGATGGTTGCGGCCGTTCAAGACATTCAGGGGCTTAAACGCGGTTCTGCCGGTGAAGAAACAGCATCACTTCTTGCTAACACTAAGTTTAAAAATTGTCTTGCATTGGAAGATGCCGAAGATACGTACCAATTAATTCAGAAGGTGGCAGGCGAAGGATATTATTCCACTTTATCAGGCTACGATTATGAAAGCGGGTCACTTAGTGGGAGTTGGACTGCGCAGTCTAATTCAAAAATTGAAACGCGAAGCCGCGTCCAAATTAATGATGTGAAACGTTTAAATCCAGGTGAGTCCTTCCTCATTTTCCAAGACTCACTCATTGAAATGTCAGCATTCTATATACCTGATGAAGATAAGCATACAAAACTAAAACCTCGAATTAATCAATTCATTGAAATTGATCCACCGACAACTCTCGAATGTTTTAAAACAGAAATGGCGAAAAAATGCTCCGATGCTTACTCATATCTAACTCAGCAACTGAAGGTCGGTATAAGTGCCAATAATGCATCTGACGTAGTAAATGAAGCATTGATTGAAGAGGAATACTCAATCGATTCAGAACTTAAAGACTCGTACTCAGACGACATCACTAATTTCAACATTCGCAGTGAACTCACTTTAGCAGGTCAGAAAAAGCGGCTAATAAAAGCTGCTATGAATGAATTAAATGCTGCTGCATGATTTTTAATGGAGAATAAAATGAACGGTAAACAAAAATTTGTGATTGGTTATGACGAGTTTCAACTAAAAAAGGGCAATGAAGCACCATTCGTTTGGGATTTGTCAGAATTAGCTAATGGGCATATTGGCATTACTGGTACTTCTGGGTCAGGCAAGACGTATCAAATCCGGCGCTTTGTATCTGCACTTTCGCAAGATCCAGAAACCCAGATCACAATATTTGACTATCATGGTGACATCGATATTGATGGCGCATCTGAAGTGCTTTTTAGTGAATCAACTCGATATGGTTATAATCCTTTCGTTGTGAATCCCGATGCTCACTACGGGGGACTTAGAAAATCAGCAAACCATATTATTGATATTATGAGTAGTAACCGCAAACTAGGAGAGCAGCAGTCTGCTGTTTTACGCCAGCTGATCATGGATTGCTATGGGGTAAAATGGATGAGCCAAGAAAAGCCAGCATCATGGATAAAACGTAATGCTTCAGAAGTTGAGTGTGAGCGCTTATACAACGAAAGAAATTGGAAATCTCTTGGCCAGTGTTACCCGACGCTTACAGATCTTGAACGACTTATACAACGTAAGCTTAAGATGGGGCTCTTTGGAGTTGATGAAAATAATCAAAGCAACTCAGCACTACGAGCGTTTGAAGCTTTTATGAGGGCATCTAGGGCCTTTCTAAAAGCCAAGGAAAGGAACAGTAAGGAAGAGACTGAGAAGACTGAGCTGGCGCTGCATAAAGCACGTGATAATGCGGTGAGTGAGTATGAGAAGGCATTAACAGAAACAAGGACGGGTAACGAACTTGATGAAATTTTAAAATATGATTCTGTAGACACTCTTAAATCACTACAAATTCGACTCGAGAATGTTAAGGCTCTCGGTTTATTCAATGCGAATGAACCGCCTTTCGAAGGACGCATCCATCGTTATAACATTAAACCATTAGCAAGCTCTGAATATGAACTCAAGATGTTTATCTACAGTCGGATGCTAGCGATTTTCCACAAAGAAATGCAGCGTGGGGAAAGCAATGGTCGTGTTCGTCATGTTATCGTTCTAGATGAGGCAAAACGTTTTTGCGATGAAGATACAAATAATCCAATCAATATCATTGCTAATGAAGCACGAAAATTCGGTATTTCGTTGGTTCTGGCCAGCCAAAGTCCAACTCATTTCAGCTCTGATTTCATCAACTCAGCTGGTACGTTATTAGTGCAGAACATGGCGCCAGGAGACTGGGTCCATGCCGCTACGAAACTGCAAATTGAAAAGTCCAAGCTGCAATACCTGAAACCACAACAGACCGCATTATTGAAGTTGCAACGCGTGGGTGAAAATATCCGCTGGTTCCAGATTGATTTTAAGCGAAGAGGCTAGTGTGTAACGCCCTGTCCATACCCTGACAGGGCAAGACTTCTACCAAATAACTTTACAATTACGATTAAAGCGACAGCTGGCTGAAATCACCAGTTTTGAGATTTGATCAGGGTGGATACTGGCTACGACGAGGGTAGGAGAAGCGCTTGGTTTAATGGTATGCATGAAAACAGCCTCTTGGTAGCTTGTTAGATTAGGCAATATATCTGCAAGCAACTGAGGACAGTCAATAAGGGCTTTTTCCATACCACTGTGAGATTTAATTTTTTCTACAAGAAAAGGATCTTGGCAAGAAATTTCATCATAGATCGGCTGAATTTGAGCTTTTGTCATTTGCTTAAAATTAAGCAGCATTCCTTCCTGAGTTGCGCTCGAGTCTGAGAAAGGGTGTACTCGCAATGTAAAATCGATAATCGTGTAACGCTCTCCTCTCATATCTGCTAGTTCTTTGATGGGCTTAAATCCCTTTGTATGACTGAACGCACCGTGGTATCCGCTTAATACTCCAGCGATACCAATGGCAACAGTAGTTTCTCTTAAATTGATGACTTCCGGCTCTATATCGCTTTTATAAAAAAAAGCAGAAGTCAGTTTGAGGAGCTTACCTTCGTTATTCTTCATTAACGTCACCACTATCTTTTACATATTACGAATAATACATATTAAACGAAATTAAGCAACGCTTTCACGCACCTAATCAATAAGGTCACTAAGGACTTTAGCGAGATAGTAAAAGAAGCAGATGTAACTCGAAACCAAAATCACGGTTCATAAAGGTGGTATGCTTGGAGGTAGTATAGAAGGGTATTAGTGATAGCAGTGGTATAGAACTGAGCTACTGCCACCTTCTCTGTACTTTGCAAAACAGAGAAGGCAACAATTCAAGAGGATGCTTTATTGTTGTTATTAGTTTTACTTGCTAACGCTAACTCACCAGCCTTAGCGGCATTTTCTGACATTTTACATATAGTCCGCATAAGTGATAGTAGCTCATTCCCTTTTTTACCTGTTCTTTTCAAGGCTTGAGCATAAGCTTCAATATCCCTGCCGGCAGCATTCTTGTCCATTATGCGATAGGTGCCAGTAACTGAAAGACCAAACAATCGAGCAAACTCGGTTTTGCCTTTCATGTCGTTTTCGAAGCCTAACTCATTGAAAAGTCCTATATAATCAAATGAGGGTGGCACAGGTATAGTTTCAGGATATAGAGTATACATGTTGTACAAATTGATGATTCTTACGTCTGTGATTACTTCATCACTACGAACCAAAGCTTCCCATTTGGCTCTCTGAATGCCAAAACATTCCGCAGCAGTACCCGCAACGAAACCATGATCATAGCGCCAGCGATTCAGGTCTTGCCCAGTGACGATTTTCTTGGCCATTCTTTCCTCTTATCAAGCAGATGTTGCTGACTTTTCCGGCTGGTATGTATAAAATGAAAACTTAAACCTTTATTGTTGTATATCATACTTTATTCTGCAACATAACTATCAGATTAATATGAAAACACTCAACCTAATCATAACCTTAAGTTTTTTAACTGCGTTCACTGCATCAGCAGCAACGTGTCGAAGTGGAACCGCTGCTAGTGAGGGGGCACAGAATGCTTACGAAAATGCTGTAAAGTCAATAAACACCGAAGCAGAATCATTAAAAAACTCATCTGAAGTGATCGGAACATGTATTAGTGGTGTAACAGGTGTCATAACTGTTCCTACCTTCCCCGATCTGGGTTCAATTTGGTCAAACATGATTAATCAAGTGTGTAAAACTGCTTCAGATAAGATTTCTGAACAATATAATGACGTTATAGGCAATATCAACGGAAATATTAATGACCTCATGAATGGTGTTAACGACACTGTTGATAAGGTTAAGCATGAGTCTTCAGACCAAGTTACAAACATATGGAACTAGGAATTATATAAAAGCCGGACAAATCCGGCTTTTAGTTTTTTGTATCATAGTGTTATTTATGAATATTAATTAGCTTTTCCGCCAAGCGCCATTAATGCACTTCATTGGCTTGCCTTGTTTATTTCTACTAAGATACCCCTCATTTGTACATTTCATCCCTATGTCAGGGAGCGCAGATGGCTGGCTTGAAAAGACACTTCCTTTTGCGCTTATAGCCGCTGACTCCGGTTGTGGTGAAATTCTTTGCTGTTTCACTACAATTCGATTACCAGGATTGTTATCTGAGCCATATTTAAGTACAAGCTCGCGTCTATTATTGTCCATTATAATCATAGCGCCGTAGCCGATTTGCGTCTGAATCAACTCCAATGCCTGTTTGTAAGTAACCTTGTCAACCTTGAGAGAAACAGGAAGTGGCAACTTTATACCAATCTGACGGAACGAATAATGACGTTGAAGCGCCATTTTATTCAGTATCTCAGATGCGTCACCATTCCAATTTGCATCAATTCGGACATTATCAGAATAAACCCCACCCAAGATAGTTGTCGGTGCATTGTTTGCAATGGCGCTATGTTGGTAAAGCTCTTGCTGAGTTTTTTGTATCGCTGCAATGGCCTTCTCTATGCTTGAGTTGACAGTGTCTGTGGCCGTTTTAGAGTCATCTGACACTTTGCTGGTACATCCAATTGATAGTGCAGATAAGCAGAGTACACAGAAAACTAAAAAAGACTTTTTTGGGGCTGTTTTTTTAATGAAAAACATAATTATTGGTTCCTAATAATTTTGTAAGGCGCAGGTACTCAACTTCATCTTTCTGCACACCAATCCCGAACTTGTAAATATCTGCAAGCAGTCTTATATATTCCTGATTGCCAGTTGAGGCTTTTAAGACAATTGCGTTCAATGCATTGTCAAAATTACCGTATTCTAGTTCAAGAATATTGAGCTCTGACATATCCATCATTTTTTGTTCCATCTTTCACGTACCCACCATGGTCTTGAATACACAATAGGTCCTCGGATTTTACTGATTACTCGTTGGAAAAAAGCTAATGGACTATAACCAAGATGGTATAGAACAGTATAAAAAACATTGATAAATGTAATAAGAAAGAAGAGGGTAAGACTTGGCACATATATCAAGAAAAGATAGGGAAACACGCCTGCTATAGGGAAGCCAGCTATAGTTGCCGTTTTATTATTTCTCCACTTATTAATCATTGTCTATATCCTCACTACGTTTTTTAAATTCATTGAATGATGCTTTAGCAATAAATTCTTCTTTTGAGACTTTCCTTTCGAGGTAAAATCCCCATAGTTTATCAATAATTGTTTCTTTGTTTGAACTAAGATAATCTTCAATCCATCTGGACCATTTACTATAATGTATTGACTCAAGTTTTATTTTTATCTCAGGAGTGAATACAAGTCCCTCTCTTACTAAAAGTCTTTTCCCGTCGTTCGATTTAAAAAGGTTTTGAACAATTACAACACGGACCTTAGATAATAGGTCAAAAGCGATTGACGGTTGCTGTTCAACAGGGAATGCCTGAATGATACGGCTGAATAGTTCACCGACTTTATCGATATGGATTGTAAAGAAAACAAGATGCCCAGATTTTGCAGCTTCGATTCCGGCAGAATATGTTTCATAATCCCGAGCTTCACCAAGTCCGATAACTTTTGGAGCCCTGCGCATACCATTTCTAATTCCTGCTGCAAATGATGGAATGTCTCGCCCTATTTCACTTTGGGCAGGTTTTAATCCAGTCCACTGATTTCCTCCAAGAACGAATTCAACCGGCTGCTCATATGTAACAACTTTTCTATCTGGGAAGTGGGTTCCAATATGCATGAAACACGCCGTTTGACTCGTTGTTTTACCGCTTCCAGTTGGTCCACCAAACACATTTAGCCCATCAGCGGCGAAAAGTTCATTTTTTAGATCATCTTCAATTGGATATTTTTTAAAAGTTGGCACTTCGTCAGGAATAATTCGACTCGTTACACATACGGTTAACGTTTTACCAACGTTGGCCTGAATAAAATTAGAGCGAAGTCTAATTGTTTCGTTACGTTCAAGTCCAAATTCTTCACCTGTTACAGAGAGTGCTCGGTCTAAATCTTCGCCGCTGACCACTTTTGAAATTATGTCAGGCCCCCATACATGGCCAATTAGCTCTTTTAAAATACTATCCGGTATTTTCATTTCTGAAGCTTGAATTTGCCGACCGTATTGTTCAACCCAGATGAAATCGCCACCTTGCAAGTTGAAGTCAGAAACATTGTTCTTTGCACAATGAACAATGAAGCTCTTTATTGATTCAGCGTAGAGCTCACCTAACGGAAATTGATAAGGAAATTGGGATTGTGACATTATCTTCCACCATATTTATAACTATTTGGCTCATTGTTTTGCGATTGAGTTATTACTGGAGACCATTTTGAAGGATTTACTTCGAACTCAGCATTTTTCATAATTTGGCGATGCTTCTCACCAATGGTAAGGTTATTTTTATTACTGTCTGTAGAAACTGTATTTGTCCGTGAAGCTACTTGGGTTTTAGAGATCATCCCTTGATTCAGCAATGAGCTAAATCTAAGCATTCCTGTATAATCTCTCGTTAAACGATTGAAGTTCTCTTCAAGAATATGATTTGCTTGTTCAGAACCGTCATTCCAACCCTTCTTGACTGCTTCTTCCCATGCTTTCTTTTCAGCGCTATTTTTAGGTTGAGCATCCTCGCCAGGATAGATGACCTCTGGTGCCTGAAGAAGACCAGTGAAAAGATAGTCCCTCCAGGTGGGAGGAACAGCAACGAACTCTTCTTGTTTAACAATATTGAAAACTTTGTTAGCTGTTCGGAACTGGTCCTTACTCACGCTGGCCACGTCGATCGCTTCAACAATTACTGGCGGAAGCGTACTATCGGAAGTAATAAATGGTCCAAATTGGAATAGGCGGTCTAACTCGCTTTCCTTCTGTTTGAGAGAATTGGCGATTTTTTGTGACTCAGCGGACATGCCGCCACGAAACCCAATTGTCTCGCCTAAGTCTCTGATAACTCCGATTCGTACTGAATCTGAATCGGCATTACTAAATCCATTCAGAACTTCCTCAAACGTTGGTGCGGTTTTCTCGATAGGAAGTTGTGCAGCAGCATTACACGCAAGAAATGTGCTTATCATGCAACTAAAAATCGCTTTTAAGAACATATGTGATCCCCTGTATCTACGTTTAATGCGTATTATACGTAATAACCAGAGGCAAAGTGAAGCTAGATTTTGTGCAACGATTGTATTGACCGAGTTGCTTTAAACGAGGGGATACATATAAAACCAGTAACAATTTCTATTCAGATAGATACGGGTTTTAATTTTTCTATAGTCAATTATTTCTTTGGTGATATTTTGCGTAGACGCCTTCAAGAGCATCGCCTAAATGCCTGTACTCATCACAGAAACTTTCATCACTGTAGACTTCAACTCTCCATCTTTTTCCTTTGATTTCATCATATTCACTATAAAACCTTTTAGTTGGAGGTAAGTAGTATGCATCAATAAATCGCTTTAATTTACCTTCAACTCTATTTTCATCATAACCTTTCATGTAATCCTCAGGACTCCATAGTTCGCTACGATATGTCATATTTAGGATTTCAGAGGGAAATACTTTACCGCTCGCTAACTTTGATATGATGTCCTTATCTACTGAAATGCCAGTCATGGTGAGACCGGTATGTTTGCTTTCAAGTTTATTGAAGAATCTGAATAGTGTTTTTAATTGATCCCTGCAGCCGGAGTAATTCCAATGTTGGAATTCGCACACTTGGTACTTATCAAATGAAATTCCGGAAATTGTTTGCGGAAACTTAATGACAAACCCCATCCGCATATAGTTTTTAATTTCATTACTTGTTTCGGCTACTTCTAAATCAATGCCTGATGTATTTACAACATAAACATCTACTTTTCTAAAACATATCAACCGCTCAATTATATCTTCGGCCATATCAGCTTCACGCTTATACCAGCAAATGCAGTCTTTGATGTAGACGACATCACTTTCACCACTCAACCATGCGCGATTTACACCGAACCAGCTACTAATTTCGTTCAGCATTTCAGGCGTAATGAGGTCGAGCATTGTATCTTTAGATTTGAGTTTAGAAAGAGTAACGCCAAATTTCTTGAGCATTTGGCTCATTTGAATTGGTGGAATATTATGATTTTCGTATAAGAGCATTAAACGCTCGTATATTGAATCGATGGTGTTTTTTTGGGGGGTTGTCTCAGCAGAGACAACTCCATCGACGATAATGTTTATTAACTGGGATACTGATACCCCTAGCACTTCGCTTTGCGCTTGCAGGTATGCTCTCGTATGTGGCCTTAGCCTGATGGATGTGATTTCTTTCTTTCCATCCTGAACGTCATGGGCTTCTTGTTGGGCTTTAGCGTTTCCTGCAAAGATGAGTGATTGAATTATTTTAGTAAGTGATAGCATAGCACACCATAATGTAATCGCATGTAGGTCTTTTTCTATCATGGTGCGACATGAAACGCAATACAAACGATTACATATCATTACTTACTTTGCGATCTTCTCTGTCAGATTCACTTTCAAGTTGGACTAAATGCGAAACAGCAAAGGCGACAATCTAAAAGCGATAGCCACTGGTGCGAAAGCCGTGCAGCTATCTAAATTGTTGCTTGGCCGTTAAAAGGCTGTGCAAGGTGCTATTCGGTAGAACGGGGAGCCAAGGGCTGATTGTAGAGATATTCGGTGAGAACAGGCGGCAGCACCGCAGTGACGACAGCAGCCCGGAATCCGTGAAAAAAATATCCTCAAGATATCACCACTAGGCCGAACGGCACTGGTCTGAAACGCTAACTACGATTGAGCATATAAAGCGCACCTATCAGGCGGGAATCAGGATCTCCTGAGAAAAAGAGGGCTGACCATCCTCAGTACCAATGCTAGTGTACGCATACATTGGTACTGAATGAGCTAAACGGGGTCCGTTTGGGAAACGGACAATATTGTACGGTAAGCTTGTTTTTTGAACAGGCCAAATCATCGCAGTAGGGTACGCCCTTTGTAGGTGCCGTCTTCCATGTGAGAAAGAGCGTCCAGCGATACCAGACCCGAGAACAGCGTGAACTGCCGCAATGAGCTTTTGTATGCGTGGGTAACTATACCGCGCACTTCACGCGCGGTGCTCGATTTTGAGCCGCAAAATGCAGGATCTCAAAGACGTGGTGTAGGGCTAATGCCATGGGGCGTCCTTAAAATAAAGCCCCATAGCAGGAGCAGTGTCGTTAGTCGTTAAACTCGCCATCTCGAAGTTGGCGATTGCCTTCAACAATTTCCCACGCACGATCTAACCCTTCACGCATCAGATCGAAAGTACAGTCGCGGTCGTTAGAATAGGCACCGACAAAAATGATGTATTCCATTTCAGGTTCGCCGAACTCAGGCGAGCAGCCAAAGTTATGGAAGGCCGCCTGCCATTTGCCATTGTTCTCATTCGGCATGTGGAAAAGCTGCATTGGGCGCTCATTAGGTGAGAATTCTACAAAGCTCACTGAACTACCTGCGGATAAGCCTACTCTGGAATGCCCATCAAAAAAGTAATTACGGGCACATCTGATACCTTCCACATAGATCACCCGCCCATCTGGCAGCTGTTTCAGGACCAGGTACACTTCACGACGCTGAATACTCATTTTTATTCCTGTAGTTATGGGTAGCAGTGGAGAGTAAGTATGCCCCCAGCCGGTGCCAAGGCCAAAGAGCTTTAGCCAGCCAGGGAAAGAGCTTCTGCGATGGCTCGGTTGAACTCGGGGATCGCCTCATCGTAAGACATTCCGCCGCAGGGATGCTTGACGCAAGCCCATGTTACCGGCAGTTCCGGTAAGTGATCCCATATCTGATAGCCCAACACCAAAATGACATCGGGCCGCAGCTCGGCCACCACTTCTTCAAGCGCAGCAGCTGCATCACGCCACATAGCGCGCGTGGGACGTATACGACCAGCATCGCCCACAAACTCCTGAACGTAGTTGTAGAAGGCTACATGCTGCCAGGCTTCACGCCGTTCCTCTGCGGTCGGCTCGTCAGTTGTGCCTCGTAGCAGATTGGTGGCTATCGTGAAAAAACGAAGCCCTGACTGGAAAGGGGTCAGTTTGGATATCGAAAATTATTGTACGTTAAGCTCGTTTTTTGAGCACAATAACGTTGCACAGAAGCTTAACTGACACACCTCTATGCAACGTAGGTCACGTCAATCGACTAATGAAACAATGCCTTCAAGAAGCTCTATCAGCTCAATTTTGTCATCATTACCATCTCTATAAGTAGAGCATGTTATGATTTTTTCGGCAGTCATTAGGGGCCAGAACCTGTCCAGTACGTCGTTAGGTTTCGTGCTGGTTGCTCTTCCTATGATTTTTTTTGCGTCGCATGTATCTGTGAAAACAACCTGAACCCCTGTCTCATCTCTTATTAGACCTGGGCAAAGATAGTTTTCAATTTCACGTTTACGTGTGGCAAAAAACATTTTTCCGGCCTCTTCAACTTCTTTTTTTCGTTTCTCTATTGAAAGAACTTGTGCTGGATCCCCTCCAATATCCGAATCAAGAAAAACGCACCATGGTAGTCCAAGGTCATTTGCCAGATTTAACGTTACCCAATGTTTAACACTCCCACATCCTCCAATCAGTATGGGTACAATATTTACATCTTCTAGGCTTGCAGGAATATCTCCGGATTGTTTTAAACATTTTCCCGCGTGTCTAAGGAATGTTACATCTGATTTTCCCTCAACTAAAACTATGCCCTTAGCTCTTTCCATACCAGTTTCTGGCAGAACGCCAAGACTTTCTGTCGCCTCCCTGAGAACTGCATCATCAGGCATTTTTACAACAGGCTGTCCATCAGCATCTTTTGTTACATATCGAATACCCTCGACTGGAATTAATCCTGCCAAAGCTGGCACATGTGTAGTTACAATAATTTGCCTGTTAGGTTGACGTGACAGTGATAATAAAGCGTTCATCAACATAATTTGATAATTAGGATGCTGTGATGTTTCTGGTTCTTCTATAGCATAAATAACGTTGCGCTGGGTCCCTGATACTGCTCTCTCAGCTTCGGCTCTAAAAAAATTAAGCAAAATAAGTCGCCTTACACCACTTCCCCTTTTATTTATTGGAATTCCATTCTCACCATCGAGTGTAAAGTTAAATGTCCATTTAGGTTTTTCTTTAAACCGCGGAGTGAGCTCATTCGCAAGTTCTGGTGCCATTTCTCGCAGTTTATCCAGAGTCCTCTCAGCAACATCTAATACACTGTCCTGGATTTCTTGTTCAAGAGCTGAAATTTTCCCTTGCAAAGCCGCTTGAGCATCTTTAACAGCTTGTTGTAATGGGTTTTTTGCTTCAGAGTCACCATCGCTGCTCTCTCTGTCGGCCTTGAAAAGAGCAAAGGTTGGTAACTGTTCAAGAATTCGCCCCCATATTGACTTAGTTTCTGTCCCTAACCCCTTATCTACATCAAGTAAAATTTCAGCACATTCATATGGCATAGCAGCATCTCTGATAGCCTGTCGCCATAAAGATGCAGTTCGCTTATCCTCCACATTTTTCTCAACGTCTTTTCCTGTGACTTTCAATTCTGATATTTTCATTCCCAGCAAATTGTTCAACGGTTCATTTACAGGGTGCTGGCAACGGATGTATGTTTTATCTGGTTTTCCAGTTGTTGTTGCTTTGAATGTTTTTACAATTTCGAAATACCCATGACTGTTTAATAGATGTTCAGAAGCCAGAGTTGTACTCACTCGCTCATCAATAAGTATAACGGGTGGCAAATCATCAAACTCACAAGAAATTTCAAAGTGATTTTCCCCATTAACCATGCTAAAGCAGTTCATGTCATTTTTATCTGCTTTAATCCCATCAATTTCAAAAAATATAGCTAATGCTTCAAGGATGGTTGATTTACCAAAATCATTACGGCCTACAATTCCCGTCATGGCTTCATCGACAGGGATTTCTATTGTATTTCTGTAACCCCTGAAGTTAGTGAGCTTAATCTTTTTGAGTCGCATGTGTAGTCCTTATTTAGTGTATTAAAAAGTTTTTTTTTGTTTATATATAGCCTGTATTCGACATACTTGCGAACAGCTATATCCTGTAGCATCAGCTGTTTCTCGAATACTCAGTTTCTTAATCTGACGGTAGTACAGTACTTTCTGGTGACGCTCACTATCGGCTTGTTTACCACGGTATTTACCCAGTGAATGTGCTCGCTCAATCCCCTGTTTTTGTCGCTGGCGGCGGCTCAGCCAGTCCTTATGCGACATCGCAGCCATCAGATCGATAAGCATATTATTGATGGCGCTTATCACGGCGCGGGTGATTGGGTCAGCCTGCGAAGGGTCTTTATCTGACAGTGCCTGCCATGAGGTGGGCACATCCAGGCTGACAATCCGCAGCTCGTGTTGTTCTATCTGCTTTTTCAGCGTCATCCAGTCGCTGTTGCTCAGACGGGTCAGGCGGTCTATCTGGGGTCCGCTTGGAAAACGGAAATTATCCTACGCTAAGCCTGTTTTTTGTACATATTACTATTCACTGAGCGTAATGCGCGGTATTTACCCTGTCCCAGTTTGAGGTTCGTTCTCCAGACGTAATCCCCGCTCAGGTTGATATGTTCCCATCCCAGTGGTGACAGATGGTAATCAGTTGCTCATTAATCGGGATCCCTTTTCGTCTCAAAGAATCTATCGCTCTTTCTATATATACCGTATTCCACAGTGAGATCGCCGCAGTCAGCAACGTCAGACCGCTGGCTCGATAGCTCTGATTCTCCAGCCCCCGATCTCTGATTTCACCCAGCCGATGCATAAAGACCGCTCGCGCAAGGGCATTGCGAGCCTCACCTTTATTCAGCCCCGCCTGTATTTTAACGAGGAATATACATGCGACGTAATGCACAAAAATGGGTGATGCTGCCAACTTACTGATTTAGTGTATGATGGTGTTTTTGAGGTGCTCCAGTGGCTTCTGTTTCTATCAGCTGTCCCTCCTGTTCAGCTACTGACGGGGTGGTGCGTAACGGCAAAAGCACTGCCGGACATCAGCGCTATCTCTGCTCTCACTGCCGTAAAACATGGCAACTGCAGTTCACTTACACCGCTTCTCAACCCGGTACGCACCAGAAAATCATTGATATGGCCATGAATGGTGTTGGATGCCGGGCAACCGCCCGCATTATGGGCGTTGGCCTCAACACGATTTTACGTCACTTAAAAAACTCAGGCCGCAGTCGGTAACCTCGCGCATACAGCCGGGCAGTGACGTCATCGTCTGCGCGGAAATGGACGAACAGTGGGGCTATGTCGGGGCTAAATCGCGCCAGCGCTGGCTGTTTTACGCGTATGACAGGCTCCGGAAGACGGTTGTTGCGCACGTATTCGGTGAACGCACTATGGCGACGCTGGGGCGTCTTATGAGCCTGCTGTCACCCTTTGACGTGGTGATATGGATGACGGATGGCTGGCCGCTGTATGAATCCCGCCTGAAGGGAAAGCTGCACGTAATCAGCAAGCGATATACGCAGCGAATTGAGCGGCATAACCTGAATCTGAGGCAGCACCTGGCACGGCTGGGACGGAAGTCGCTGTCGCTCTCAAAATCGGTGGAGCTGCATGACAAAGTCATCGGGCATTATCTGAACATAAAACACTATCAATAAGTTGGAGTCATTACCCACTTGTCATTAGATCTTCCACTGTTCAGCCAAGTGACGGAAGTGACACACGTCGATAAATACTAACAGTAGTTCAGCATACAGTTATCTCGGCATTACAATTATGCGTCTCGTGAACACAGTAGCACCTGTAAGGCATACTCCAGTTGTTTAGCATTATCTTCTACAATGAGCCATTCTGGTGGTAATATATCGCACTTATAGATTGTGCTCTGTGGCTGCTTGCCCATATAAGCTTGGGGGGCACTTTCCTTTAGCACAAAAACGGTTGATTGCCGGGCTAATTCCATGCAGTTATCTGATAGCCATTGGCAATACGTCATAACTGCGGCGGGTGGCGGAGTATGCGTGTGCGACATGGCTCGGCTTATGCTTTCCGCTAATAAAAGGGAAGTTGCGTATACCCGTATTGCATGGCGGTCGTAACGTTGCGTGACGATGTTAATCCGCTCTGCATGTAGCCGACCCCGTAGCGACCAGCGTTTACTGACCTGTGCTTCAGCTACAGCGGCACGAAGAGCTGCCAGAGCTGACTGAGCATCTGAAAGCTGACTCAAAGCGGCTTCTGCCCCCTTACTGCTTTGCACCTCGCAGGCTCTGAGCATTCGATCCATCCCATTACCGAGTTGTCGAAGGAAATCAGAAGTTGAACGCCCAATATCACTAAATGGATTAGACGTAAAAAGCACCTGGCTGAATAATAATCCTACAGAGGCTCCCAGCAAAACATCCACCAAACGGGTTCCACCCGCGCTTTCTGGCCCCATGGCAAGAACCAAAGCAACCGATACTCCAGCCTGGATTGGTACCACCGGGGCCGGGCCAATGGCGGCACCAAACAAAATAGCGAAGAACATACCGACGCACATCCGAATCAGTGGGTGAGTATCGGGTAACTGCCACATCAACTCCCCCATCACAATACCGAACGTACAACCAATCACTAGATTTCTTGCTTGTTTCAGGTGACTGGGTACGCCCGGAGCAAGACATACCACGGCACTGACGATGGCAAAAGTAGGATGTTCATGTCCCAGCAGCCATACGGCCAGTATCCATGACAGCAGGCAGGCGAGTGCAGTAGCAAGTGCATCACGCGCTGCCAGCCTCGCACGTGAAGGAAATCCAGTGACGACCTGGCGCCAGGTCAGGCGTAGACGAACTAACCAATGCAAAAGGGGAATCCTCGGTGATGATGGGCATAATGATTCATGGTTCTATATGATCAACTGGAATCAACGAAAATCAGCAATACGATTCTAATTTATTGCATTATTGGATGAATTCCATTTTTTCAAAATTTTAGCGGCTTTGTTGAATAAATCGAACTTTTGCTGAGTTGAAGGATCAGATCACGCATCTTCCCGACAACGCAGACCGTTCCGTGGCAAAGCAAAAGTTCAAAATCACCAACTGGCCCACCTACAATAAAGCCCTCATCAACCGTGGCTCCATAACTTTCTGGCTGGATGATGAAGCTATTCAGGCCTGGTATGAGTCAGCAACACCTTCTTCACGAGGCAGACCTCAGCGCTATTCTGACCTTGCCATCACGACTGTGCTGGTCATTAAACGCGTATTCAGGCTGACCCTGCGCGCTGCGCAGGGCTTTATTGATTCCATTTTTTCTCTGATGAACGTTCCGCTACGCTGCCCGGATTACATCTGTGTCAGCAGGCGGGCAAAGTCGGTTAATGTCAGTTTCAAAACGCCCACCCGGGGTGAAATCGCACACCTGGTAATTGATTCCACCGGGCTGAAGGTCTTCGGTGAAGGCGAGTGGAAAGTCAAAAAGCATGGCCAGGAACGCCGCCGTATCTGGCGTAAGCTGCATCTCGCCGTTGACAGTAAAACACATGAAATCATCTGCGCTGACCTGTCGCTGAACAACGTTACGGACTCAGAGGCCTTCCCCGGGTTAATCCGGCAAACCCACCGGAAAATCAGGTCAGCCGCCGCCGATGGCGCTTACGATACCCGGCTATGTCACGATGAACTGCGGCGTAAGAAAATCAGCGCGCTTATCCCTCCCCGAAAAGGTGCGGGTTACTGGCCCGGTGAATATGCAGACCGTAACCGTGCAGTGGCTAATCAGCGAATGACCGGGAGTAATGCGCGGTGGAAATGGACAACAGATTACAATCGTCGCTCGATAGCGGAAACGGCGATGTACCGGGTAAAACAGCTGTTCGGGGGTTCACTGACGCTGCGTGACTACGATGGTCAGGTTGCGGAGGCTATGGCCCTGGTACGAGCGCTGAACAAAATGACGAAAGCAGGTATGCCTGAAAGCGTGCGTATTGCCTGAAAACACAACCCGCTACGGGGGAGACTTACCCGAAATCTGATTTATTCAACAAAGCCACGTCAAACATATACTGGTGCCGGCCTGACAATGTCATTTCTGACGGTGGGGCCGCCATCCATCAAGGATTCGGAGCGGGTGTGGTGCGCCAACGATCGTCAGAAAAGCCTGCAGAACGCAATGGCTGGTTTTTTGGCAGGCAAAGATAGCTCAGAAAAATGTAAAAATCTGGTGATTAAAAAATCCGCTCTACACTAGCGACTGGGAGTGACGGTGACGCCTGTCATGGTGGTATTGGATAGCTCAGTGCACTCTTTCATCGGCTGCGTTTTTCCCGATAAAAATTCTCGCTGAACTCCAGTAAACTTTTTAGTGGGCGACCAGACCCGTGTAAGCATAGCGTGGGTCTGGTCTCATGGTTCTATTGTCCAGAATGCGTCCTGGCTAGCTGCGCCATATCTTTCTCTAAACGGTCGAGGCAGTCAGCGTGAATATCCGCCGGTGATGCTGCGCCCGTCAGAGTCATCGTTACCTTCATATCTTCAGCATACAGGCGCAGCAGGTGTGCGACACCAGCTTCTCCTGCCGTCGCCAGCGCATAAATATATGAACGTCCCAGCAGTACCCCTTTTGCGCCAAGGGCAAGCATCCGGATAACGTCCACCCCGGAACGCACTCCTGAATCGACCAGAACCGTGAGATCATCGCCGATGGCATCTACCACCCGAGGTAGCGCCCTGGCCGTTGGAATTGCGCCATCAAGCTGCCTGCCCCCGTGATTAGAAACCACAATGCCATCAGCGCCCAGACGGACGGCATTCTTTGCATCTTCAGGGTCAAGGATACCCTTGATAATCAGCTTCCCTTTCCAGCTGTCGCGTATCCACTCCAAATCGTGCCATGCAATGGAGGGGTCGAAGTTATTGCTTATAAACCCCATATAGTCGTCCATCGTCATCTTGTGTCCGGTGTAGGTTTCAATGTTGCCAAACGACAGGGGTCTGCCAGCCAGCCCAACGTCTATGGCCCAACGGGGGTGGGTACAGGCCTGCAGATATTGTCTCAGAGTGGCGCACGGTCCGGACATACCGGAGCGATTATCGCGATAGCGCGAGCCGGGGATGGGCATATCGACGGTGAAAACCAGCGTTTTCATCCCTGCGGCCCACGAGCGTTCGAGAGCATTGCGCATGTAACCGCGATCTTTAAGCACGTACAGCTGTGACCAGAGCTCTCCGGAGGCATGCTGCGCAACTTCTTCTATCGGGCATACCGATACCGTGGAAAGGGTATAAGGGATGCCGGCGTCGGTTGCGGCTCGCGCCGCTTTGACTTCGCCGCGCCGTGCGTACATGCCAGTGGCTCCTACAGGACCCAGCGCGACCGGCATTGCCCATGACGTTCCAAGGATATTAGTCGTCAGCGTCGGGTCGCCAACACCACAAAGCACCCGCTGACGCAGCGCAATTGAGGCGAGTTCAGTTGAGTTCGCGTGCATGGTATTTTCTGCTACTGCGCCGCCATCAATATAATCAAACAGAAATCGAGGAAGGCGATGACGGGCGGCCTCACGATAATCGGCGGGAGCTGAAACGATCATTTTTCTTTCCTTATAGATCTTAACTAAATTTATGTTCTGTAGGCAGAAAGACTATAGGTCCAATGAAATGAGGGGGGAAATGAAATTTTAGAATCCCGGTCATGCAGAAAGGGAATAACCTGTTTTTTAAACGCTGGTGATTTTTCTGATGAAGTATTTCTGCTGAAAATGTGTTCATTCTCTGACAGCAATATTTGATAAATAACTGCGCGGAAAGTAGATAACTTTGAAGGTACTCAGCCCGGATTGTGCGATGTGGTCAATCGCCAAAAAGGAACAAACAAACCAGCCCCCCAAGTATAGTGGGTATTTTTAACGTCAGGACTTCAGTTAAAGAAAATCATCTCAGTCGAGAAGAAATGGAGCAGATGGGAATCACCGAGAGCGTTGTCATCGATATGATTGAAAAAGTCGTTGCGCATGTGTTGCTGTGGATGGCGGAAAAGCGCTTGTTTTTTTTCGATTATTTTACCTGATGAAGCTTGACCTAGGGAAGGTGCGAACAAGTCCCTGATATGAGATCATGTTTGTCATCTGGAGCCATGGAACAGGGTTCATCATGAGTCATCAACTTACCTTCGCCGACAGTGAATTCAGCAGTAAGCGCCGTCAGACCAGAAAAGAGATTTTCTTGTCCCGCATGGAGCAGATTCTGCCATGGCAAAACATGGTGGAAGTCATCGAGCCGTTTTACCCCAAGGCTGGTAATGGCCGGCGACCTTATCCGCTGGAAACCATGCTACGCATTCACTGCATGCAGCATTGGTACAACCTGAGCGATGGCGCGATGGAAGATGCTCTGTACGAAATCGCCTCCATGCGTCTGTTTGCCCGGTTATCCCTGGATAGCGCCTTGCCGGACCGCACCACCATCATGAATTTCCGCCACCTGCTGGAGCAGCATCAACTGGCCCGCCAATTGTTCAAGACCATCAATCGCTGGCTGGCCGAAGCAGGCGTCATGATGACTCAAGGCACCTTGGTCGATGCCACCATCATTGAGGCACCCAGCTCGACCAAGAAGGGGTCCGCTTGGAAAACGGAAATTATCCCACTCTAAGACTGCTTTTTGTACAATTCGGTATCGACTGTGCGTAATGGCCGATATTTCCCGGACCCCAGCTTAAGATTGTTACGCCAGACGTAATCACCACTCAGATTGATATGTTCCCAGCCCAGAGGAGAAAGATGAGATACCAGTTGCTCATTTATCGGGATACCTTTTCGTTTCAGTGACTCAATGGCTCTTTCTATATATACCGTGTTCCACAACATGATCGCCGCTGTCAGTAACGTCAGCCCGCTGGCGCGGTAACTTTGATTCTCCAGCCCACGATCCCTTATCTCACCCAGACGGTGCATAAAAACCGCTCGCGCAAGGGCATTACGGGCCTCACCCTTATTCAGCCCCGCCTGTACGCGTCGGCGCAGACCGGGATCTCGGAACCAATCCAGCATAAACAGTGTCCGCTCGATGCGGCCAATCTCTCTCAGCGCTTTGGCAAGCCCATTCTGTTTTGGGTAACTGGCTAACTTTTTCATCATCAGCGATGCGGTGACTGTCCCCTGCTTAATCGAGGTTGCCAGACGCAATACCTCATCCCAGTGCGCCTCAATGTCTTTGATATTCAGGCTGGTTGTTGATATGACGGACTGAAGCCCCGGATAGCGATCTGCCTTTCCATGAATAAACAGCCGCTTGTCATGAAGATCCCGGATCCTCGGCGCAAAAGCGAACCCCAGCAGGTGCATCAGAGCGAAAACATGTTCAGTGAAACCTGCGGTATCGGTGTAATGCTCGGTAATTTCCAGATCGCTTTCATTGTACAGCAGACCATCAAGCACGTGGGTTGAGTCGCGCACCCGGCTGATCACTTTGGCGTAGAACGGGCTATATTGGTCTGAGATATGCGTATAAATCTGCACGCCTGGCTCCTGACCATACTTAAGATTGACCTGACCCGCATAACGCCCGTGACTGCCTACCCGAAAGTTTTGCCCGTCTGACGACGATGTTGTACCGTCGCCCCAGAATGCAGCCAGAGGTCGCGCTTTCTGAGCGTTGACCAGCTCGGCCAGTGCCGCTGAATAGGTTTCATCTCTTATGTACCATGCCTGAATACCTTCGAGTGACGATTTTGTTGCCCCCGGGCAGGACTCCGCCATTTTTGTCAGCCCCAGATTAATGCCGTCGGCCAGAATTGTGGTCAACAACAGTCTTCCGTCTTTTGGTCTGACGTTATTATTTTTGAGGTGCGCGAAGTGATGCGTAAACCCTGTCCAGCTGTCCACTTCTTCCAGTATCTCGGTAATTTTCGGATGAGGAAGCATGCCATAAACCAAATCGGCAAAGGGGGAAATACCCGAAGGAACGCTGTTCTCCAGCGGAGTGATTTTTACGCCTTTATCTGAGATATCAACATCGGGCAAATCACCGGCAAGAGCCATCGCGTTAACTTCTTCCAGACGCGATGCAAGAAGCGTCATACGGGCCTGAAGATAAGCCTGGCAATCGGTCTGAACGGCCAATTGTAACTGGTCATTATGTCGGGATTTCTCAAACTCAGCAGCCGGGATGAGATAATCATCAAAATTTCTGTAGCGGCGCGATCCTTTTACCCAAATATCACCTGAGCGTAACGCCCCCTTGAGCTCATTCAGTACGCAAAACTCGTAGTACTTGCGGTCGATTCCTGAAGGCGTGAGTACCAGTTTTCGCCAGCTTTCAGGGATAAACCCTGTTGGCGCTGCGGGCGGGACTTTACGAAGTTGTTTACGGTACATTTCCCTGATGGTGTCCAGCGCATCGCTGAGCGTCTGCGCAGCAGGTGTTGCGATGAACTGCAATGCTGACAGCATACGCGGGGCGTATTTACGCAGCGTACTGTATTTTTCGGTGATGAGGTGAAGCGGGTCGAAATTGCCCTTACGGGAGAGAAACTGTGTTTCTTCCAGGCTGTTGGCGAACTCCTGCCAGGGAAGGACATCTTCTATCGCTGCCCAGGGATCTTCACCGGATTCTCTGGCATGCAGCAGTGCCTGACCGACAGTAACATATTGTTTCAACTTGCTCTGGATGAGTTTCCCCGTCAGCTGAAGCCTCTCGGCCTGTGTACGTTTTGCCTGGCTGAACAGCGTACTCATAATACGTTCGTGCAGTTCGATAACCTCATCGGTCAGTGTGGCCCGCGCTTCCTGAATGACACAAACCAGCGTAGCGTAACGTCTGACATCGGTGAATTTTGCCAGATCTCTGCTGCTCATTTTCCGGCCCTCACGCGCCAGTTTAAGTAACCTGTTCTGGTGAACGGAAAGCGCAATACCACCAGGCAATTCCAGCGCAGCGATGGAATTAAGCCGATCGATATGTTGCAGCACATTTTTACCGTTTATTTTACCGGGAGGTTGAAGTAGCCATGCCAGACGGGAAGGTTGTTCACCCTCTGATATGAGCAGGCTGTCGAGTGCTGATTCATGCTGCTTTTCCAGTTGCGCAGTAAGTGCCGAAAATACGGCTCTGTCAGCGAGCGTGACGACTTCGGCAAGCGTCCGTTCTATCACATCAACAGAAGGGAAAATAACATTATTGTTATGTAGCCAGCTGAGCATTTCTTCCGCAAGTATAAATCCTTTGTCAGTACGCATGGCATAGGGGTGAAGATGCCGGATACAGTCTTTTTGCAGTGACCGACTGAACGGAGATAATTTCAAGTAGCGATAAAGTTCAGTCAGATGTTCCCAGCGAGTTTGCTCTCTTGAGGCATATTCCGGCCATAGATCAGGTTGAAGCTTCAGCCGGGAAGCGATTCTGGATATGACGCCACTGTGAGGGATATTACTTTTGTCCGGAATAAATCCAGGTCCGCGCAGATAACAGAGTAATACAGCAAAGCCCAGGCGATTTGCTGGCCGTCGGTGTTTATTAATGAGTGCAATATCATGTTCATTCAGAAAACACATGCGCGTCAGAAGAACGTCATCATCCGGCACAACCAGCAAGCGTTCTTTTTCTTCACTACTGAGTATTTGTCTCCGTGGCATAGATGCTTCCTCTGCATATAGTTGATTTGAGTTATCACTTCACACTGACCGAAACCGGTCGGTTTCGTACACCTTCTAATATATCTGTCCGAAAGTAAGTGAAATTCATTTCGTACAGGCGCTATAATTCGGACATCCATTTCGTACGGAAAGTTTCCTATGTCACGAGTTTTTGCTTACTGCCGGGTTTCGACTCTTGAGCAAACCACCGAGAATCAGCGAAGGGAAATTGAAGCGGCGGGTTTTGCCATCAGACCCCAGCGACTGATTGAGGAACATATAAGTGGTTCGGTTGCTGCCAGCGAACGTCCCGGATTTATCCGGCTGCTTGATCGCATGGAAAATGGTGATGTGCTGATAGTCACCAAGCTTGACCGTCTTGGGCGTAATGCCATGGATATAAGAAAAACTGTTGAGCAACTGGCTTCGTCAGATATTCGTGTTCACTGCCTGGCGCTCGGAGGTGTTGATTTGACCAGCGCTGCCGGGAGAATGACGATGCAGGTGATTTCAGCGGTGGCGGAGTTTGAACGGGATTTGCTTCTTGAGCGTACACATTCAGGTATTGCGAGAGCGAAAGCAGCTGGAAAGCGGTTTGGTCGACCTTCTGCACTGAATGAAGAACAGCAACTTACAGTGATCGCTCGTATTAATGCTGGGATCAGCATCAGCGCCATTGCCCGGGAATTTAATACTACCCGGCAAACCATACTCCGGGTAAAAGCAGGACAGCAATCATCATGAATGTAGCTCCAGCTTGACGGCCAGCTATGTGCCAGGCATTTCAAAGCAAAATATGTGTATCACTTGTTGGGGAGGACTTATGTACTGAACCCCAGATTTGACCCTGCCTGTAATTTGTTTATAGTATTGAGCGGCCTTGGTTTGGTCCTGGCTCAGACCCTATGCCTCTTATTTATCCCGGGCAACAGAACCGGCAATACATGCACTCTCGCTTTGGAGAATCTGACAATCGTTATGCGTATTACGCCACCCTGAGTTTTTCCTTCCTCTGTCGTACTGAGCGAACCTCAGAACGCACTCAATAACATCCCGTCTGCGGATGTGTTTTACCGTACATAAAAATGCTGCCCTCAGGGGCAGACTGTATCTAAAAACTGAGAAATTACTATGTTGCTGTCCTCGACGCGTAAGGACTGGCTGGGTAACGTCCGTGGTGACGTTCTGGCCGGTATTGTTGTCGCGCTCGCACTCATTCCAGAAGCGATCGCCTTTTCCATTATCGCCGGTGTCGATCCACAGGTGGGCCTCTACTCGGCGTTCTGTATTCCTCTCGTTATGGCCTTCTTTGGCGGGCGTCCGGCGATGATTTCTTCATCCACCGGTGCAATGGCGCTGCTGATGGTGACGCTGGTGAAAGATCATGGCTTACAGTATTTACTGGCCGCTTCCATACTGACCGGGGTATTCCAGCTGATAGCCGGTTACCTGAAGCTCGGTGGATTGATGCGTTTTGTTTCACGCTCAGTGGTCACGGGATTCGTTAATGCGCTGGCAATACTGATTTTTATGGCGCAGTTGCCTGAACTGACCAACGTGACCTGGCATGTTTATGCCATGACTGCGGCAGGGCTGGGGATCATTTATCTCTTCCCTTATATCAACAAAACCATTCCTTCACCGCTTGTGTGCATCGTGGTGCTGACCGGCATTGCCATGTGGCTGCATCTGGATGTGCGAACCGTCGGCGATATGGGGAAACTTCCCGACAGCCTGCCGGTCTTCCTGCTCCCGGACGTGCCTTTAAATCTCCAGACGCTGCTCATCATACTGCCATATTCTGCGGGGCTTGCCGTGGTGGGGCTGCTTGAGTCGATGATGACCGCCACTATTGTGGATGACATGACCGATACGCCAAGCGACAAAAACAGGGAGTGCAAAGCTCAGGGCATCGCGAACATCTGCACATCCTTTATCGGAGGAATGGCAGGTTGCGCGATGATTGGGCAATCCGTTATCAACGTAAAATCCGGTGGCCGCGGACGACTTTCAACCCTCACGGCGGGCGTGGTGCTGCTTTGCCTGATTGTGTTTCTGCGCGACTGGGTATCCCAAATCCCGATGGCAGCGCTGGTCGCGGTGATGATTATGGTTTCCATCGGGACATTCTCCTGGCGCTCCATTGCCAACCTGCGGACACACCCCCTTTCAACCAGCGTGGTCATGCTTGCCACTGTCGCGGTTGTAGTGGCAACACATAATCTGGCCTTCGGCGTGCTGACCGGCGTACTGATTGCTTCGCTCAACTTTGCCACTAAAGTATCCCGGTTCATGCGCGTAACGTCAGTTCTGGAGGGAACGAGCCGGACGTATACCGTCACTGGCCAGGTATTCTTTGCATCAGCAGACCGCTTTACGAGCCACTTTGATTTCCGTGAAGCGATTGAGAATGTGGTGATAGACGTTTCACATGCCCATTTCTGGGACATCACGTCCGTCAGCGCCCTGGATAAGGTGGTCATTAAGTTCCGCAGAGAGGGCGCCGGGGTTGAGATACGTGGGATGAATGAAGCCACCCGCACCATCGTTGACCGGTTTGGTGTTCACGATAAACCTGAAGAAGTCGAAAAACTGATGGGCGGTCATTAACAGACCGGAGGGAAAACTATGAATAATACTGTTACAGCCTGTGTGGACGGTTCACTTTCAACGCGGTCAGTGTGTGAATATGCGGCGTGGGCAGCCCGCACTTTGCAATCACAGCTCGCACTGTTGCACGTTATCGAAAAAGACAGCACCCCGGTAGTGTCAGACCTGACCGGCACTCTCGGCCTAGACAGTCAGCAATTGCTGACCGATGAGCTGGTAGAAATTGAAGGGCAACGTAATCGCCTGCTGATGGCCCAGGGGAAAGCAATACTGGAAAGTTGTTCTGAACTGCTTCAAAAACAGGGAAGCCCGGATGTGCTTTTGATGCAAAAACACGGTACACCGGATGAAGTTCTGGCAGAGCTGAGCGACCTTCGTCTCATGGTGCTGGGGCGTCGGGGTAGCCAGCATCCGGTAGGCTCTCATCTGGAAAGCGTTATTCGTCTGCAAAAGAAACCCCTGCTGGTTGTTCCGGAGAACTACTCAGCACCTTCCAGAGCCATGTTTGCTTATGATGGCAGTGAAGAAAGCAGGAGAAACCTGGAACGTCTGACGATGAGTCCCTTACTCAGGGGGCTTGAGTGCCACCTTGTCATGGTAAACGGTAAGAAGGAAGAGCTGCTGGCCGCACAACAAATTTTACGTGACGCGGGTATAGAAAACAGCACAACACATCTTACCGGGCAATCTGTCGGGGATGCGCTTATTCGTTACGCCGAGGAAAATGCTGTCGATCTGATAGTGATGGGGGCCTACGGTCATTCCAGGTTGCGGCAGTTCTTTATCGGTAGTCATACCTCTGAAATGCTGCAAAAGACGCAACAACCGCTTCTGATCCTCCGTTAGCAATGAAAAGGGGCGGGTACGCTCGCCCTACTTCATGAAGTGGATTAGCCGTCTATCACATGGACCACTCTGAATCGGCATGAGTGCAACGGCATAAGCCTGCTTAAAAAACAGGCTTAACGTGGGATATTTTCCGTTTTCCAAGCGGACCCCTTTAACGTTAATGTCATATTCCACAACGGCAGGCGCCTCCATGCCGCAAAGCGGCATTCAAAGACTGGCTGCGCACTGCTCGCCAGTCGGTATAGTTTTTTATTATCCGAACTGCGCGATAAAATAGCTGAACTTTCAGAATCTAACAGGCAGCAGTTGATTTTGAATAGTGATAATCAAGAGGCTTATTTTGAACAGAAAACAATTCATTCAACATTGCGGAGCCACCTGCCAGAATTGGACGTGGAGTTGGTCGTTCATCAATCACGATGAGCAACGCGTCATTTTTGGAGCGTGGGATACAGAGCGAGAAAAGGAACGCGCAGTTATTCTACGTGAAGAGTGGGCGTACAATCACAGAAACAAAAAGCAACCTGGTTATACCCAAGCTATTGAGCATATTCGCTACATTCTTGAAGGATATGAGCTATTCACATTTAACATGATCCATGCCCCAAACCCCGATAACCCTGACATAGCTGTCATTAAAGACTTCGAACGTCATCTTAATCACCGGTTTTTGAGAAAAGAAGGCACAGTTTGGTATGCCGATTTTGCCGCAAATCCTTTTCCTGAAGAACTCCCTACTGTTGGTGATTACATCGAAGGTGCAAAAAAGACGATTACCGTCAATGCCTACGAGCGAGATCCTGAAGCGCGTCGCGCATGTATCAGGCATTATGGCTTCGTGTGTCAGTGCTGTGGATTTGATTTTGAAAATACCTATGGCGAACTAGGAAAGAATTTTATTCACGTGCATCATATCCGCCCACTGAGAACGTTAGGTGAAGGATACTGCATAAATCCTGTCACTGATCTGGTCCCGTTGTGTCCGAACTGCCATGCCATGATTCATCGAGGCAATGAGGCGAGACCTTTGCCTGTGGATGACCTCCGTAAGATGCTCCGCAATTAGGAGATAAGGGAGACGCTGCCAAAATATTGCCGGCAGAATATAAGGAAAAGAGTAAACAATGACATTGACAGAAAAATCGGGCCATTTGGCATGGTGTGCACTGGTAGCACTTGCGCTGGCCAGGCAGGATAGTGGCGTTCTCTCTCCAGCACAGGAAAATATTTTTCTCACCCGCTGGTTGGCGACTGCACTAAAGCAACGGCGATTTTCGCGTGATGTCGCTCGCGACATCGAGTGGCTTCTGCAACAAGGGCGCCAACTGGGTGTAAGAGCAAAACTGTCCACTAAATTGAACTATCTTTGGCGTTCCTGTACAGGCGAGTTGTCTAATCAGAATGATCTGTTCCGGCTGACGTATGCCCTAGAAACGGCGAAGGATATGCATTGGAATTACCGCCTGTTGAGCGACCGAGAATGGTCCGGTCGATATGCCGTGCCTCTAAAGACGGAAGACGATTCGATCCATCTCTCGCATAGTAACCTCGATGTAGCATTTGATGATGATGGTTGGCAGGTTAACCCACTGATGGCGCGTCTAAGTGGTCGTGTGGCCGACCTTGAAGGACTGCTAAATCGTTGTGGTTGGCAGGCGGAAACCGTGAGTGATATTTCCCTGCCCCATCAGTATGTGTTGATGGTCAGGCAGGGAGAAAAGAGTGGTAAATTGAATAATTAATAGTCAAAATAATGTCATTACATGGAAACCTTCAGCGGTTCGTCGTCGTTAGTGGTGATAGACAACTTGAAAGTTGGACGTTTCTCTGATGTTGATACCGTTATTAAGCCAATTACGAAAATTTCGCGGGGGATTTTGTGACAAAAAAATATTATATAAATAATATGTTTTGGGGATACTTTATGGCTGCTTGTATTCTTTACGCCAGTTATGGAGATGATGAGCCTAAAATGATTGCACTAAGAATCTTTGGTTTGGCTAGTGCTATTCTATTTCCTTTCTCTCGGTTTCTAATAGAGAAAGCAGCGCTTAGATATACGAAAAAAGAATTTTGGGAAACAGGTTTTTTTAAGGATGGTGTGCCAAAAACATATTTAATGACTTTGTATTTTATTTTTATTTTTATGACATCAATTCCTATTTGTGTTCTTTCTGTTTTTTTTGAAATAAAAAAATTGACCGCTAAAATATAGCGGTCATACAATCAAATTAAAGCCCAATGAACTTATTTGCCTCGTCAACTATTGTCTCGTTAACTAACGCCCCAACCCCTGCCATAATCAAACCATAACCTAAAATACCTATAGGCCCACCCAATACAGCACTGAATGCTAAGGCGGTAACATGGGTTGCAGCTAGCCCTACTGCAATAGTTTCAGTTTTAACATAAAGAGATCTCCAATTATCAGTTTTCACTGCTTTGTATAATTCCGTAAACCAATCAGTTATATCGATAGCTGGGCCAACCCAACCTAGTCCTTTGCTGAACTTGGCTATATTTTTTGCGGCTTTTCCTACATCCATAGACTCCAAAGCCTTGGCGATAGCTTCGCGATCTTTCGCATTGATTTTTTTGTTAATGTTAGCCTTGTGTTTTTCATAAGATTTCAATGCATCTTCTACATTGCGGATCTTTTTACCTTTAGCTTGATCAGCTAATAACTTAGCGAGCTTCTCGGCTTTTTCTCCGTAAACCTTAAAAACCTCTTTATAGAAATCTGCAGTAAATTTAACAGCGTCCTTAACTGCTTCTTTTTCATTGTTAATGGCATCCCTAACCTGTTTTTCCGCGGTTCCTTTATTATATTTAAAACTTTTAAGCGGGCTCCAACGAGTATCATCACTAGGTTCATAATTAACATACGCGGTATCAATGAGCTTACCCGTACTATCAAAAGTCAATTTGTAAACATGACCTTGAACATGAGTAATATAAGAGTGCCATGCTGAGTTTTCTGATTTAACCTCAATAACGGTCCATTTTGGAGGGTTTAACTGCCAGCTAGCATCTCCAATAGGTGGGAATCCTCCCGTGTTAGGATATTTACCCGTGTTATATTCTGGGATGGCAACTGAGCCCCCGCCGTTACCATGACCAGAACCACCACCCCAGTTGATACCAGCTCCCCCTTGACCTACTTCCTGTCCACCGGTGATTGTAATATGTGGATGGTTGTCCCAATATCCACCACCAGAATCAGGTCCACCTTTTCCTGATGTTCCATTAATGCTGCCGCCGGAATCATGTGCCCCACTGTTGTGATCTTTACCGTCTCCACCGCTCATAGTCTTTTCCTCTTTGATTGAATTTAATTAAATAACTGTATATAAACACATTGGTATATATACAGTTATCGAGAATATTGTAAGCAGGTGGTATCGTCAATACAATTTGTGTGGTAATTTTATATACAGTGCAAAAGAGTAATAAAATAATTTAATATCAAGGAGTTAATTTGAAACGTAGCTTTTTTATTCTCGCAGGTGGCTTCCTAACTCTCATGTTAGTGCTTGGTGGCTGTACCTCTACGCTTTCGAGCCCGGAACGACATGCTAAACATTTTGTTTATGCGTCAAATAGTGACTCTGACCCTAACTTTCGTACTCGGATGCAGGAGAGTGTCAGGACGTCTGTTCCCTTCTTTGACCAGATTTACCAGTTAGGCCAGAAAGACAACGCGGCGGGCATCAATCACGACCAAGCGAAGAAGCGGGCTGAGTATTTCTATGGAAATGAGTTTTTGGATGGTATTCAACGGAAGGAAGACTTTGCCGGCAAATCTTATAGTCAATTACGGGGTCTGACGCTCAGTGGAACGAAAACTCACGTTAAGCAACGTTTTCTACCTCTGACGCCTCTTTTAATGGTCTCAGATGTCCTTTGGTCACCAGTTCTGCCAGCGTGAAGGAATAATGGCCGAGCATATTGATATGTCCGTGGCAAAGCGGGGAGAGGCGTGCGATATCTTCATCATTCAGTGTTTCACCTTGCGCCCGGAGATGATCCAGGGCTGCCTGCATATACATAGTGTTCCATAACACGACGGCGTTAGTGACCAGCCCCAGTGCGCCCAGTTGATCTTCCTGACCGTCGGTATATCGTTTTCTTATCTCACCTTTTTGACCGTGACAGATGGCTCTGGCAACGGCATGGCGGCTTTCTCCCCGATTAAGCTGGGTCAGAATGCGCCGGCGGTAATCTTCATCATCAATATAATTAAGCAGATACAGCGTTTTGTTGATGCGCCCCACTTCAATGATTGCCTGAGTCAGTCCGGAAGGACGTTCACTTTTCAGCAATGAACGGACCAGCACTGAAGCCTGTACTTTGCCCAGTTTCAGGGAGCCAGCGGTCCGGATCATTTCGTCCCACTGAAGGACTATTTTTCGGGGATCTGATTGCCCTCTGGCAATATCATTCAGCACGCCATAGTTGGCATCATGGCCCATTCGCCAGAAAACCGAAGCACCGGCATCAGCCAGGCGTGGAGAAAACTGGTATCCCAGCAGCCAGAAAAGGCCAAAGACAAGTTCGCTGGTACCTGCTGTATCGGTCATAATTTCGGTTGGATTCAGCCCGGTCTCCTGTTCCAGAAGGCCTTCCAGCACAAAGATAGAGTCCCTCAGCGTCCCCGGTATAACGATGCCATGAAAGCCGGAATACTGATCGGACACAAAGTTGTACCAGGTGATCCCTCTGTTATTACCAAAGTATTTGCGGTTCGGTCCGGCATTGATTGTTCTGACTGGCGTAACAAAGCGCATTCCATCTGCAGATGCCACTTCTCCGCCACCCCATATCTGTGCCAGTGGCAGCGTTGCCTGAAAATCAACCAGTCTGGCATTAGCGCTGGTGATAGTTTCAGCCCGCAGATAGTTCGCTTTTGTCCAGTTCAGCCGGTGTCGGGTCAGTGCAGGAACATTTGATCTGATCAGTGGTTCCAGACCGATATTGCAGGCTTCAGCCATCAGCACGGCGCTGATGCTGACGGGCAGATCATCAACTCTGGCACTGGCTTCACTAGCATGGAAAAACTCATCAGCAAATCCGGTATGGGCGTTAATTTCGAGCAGCAACTCCGTTAAATCCACCGGAGGGAGCAGATCACTGATCATTTTGCTCAGTCGTTTCAGACTGTCCGGCTCATCAAGACTGGCGAGGGGAGAAATTGTCAACCGGGGCTTCGGGCCAGAAACATCGAGTTCGACAGCCTCATTTTCGCCAAGACGTGCAGCAACCTGTCTGTAACGACTATCAAGCTGATGACCCAGAGATTTTATTGCTTCCTGCGGGTCTGTCGGGTGTCCCAGAGAACGATAAACCTTAATCCGGTTTGCCTGCCAGTCAGCACCCTGTAGTAATCTTGCTCGGGGATCTCCCCACCGGTTACTGCCGGTAACGTAGACATCCCTCCGCCTCAGACTATCCTGCAGTTTACTGAGAAAGCAGAGCGTGTATCCCCTGCGGGTGATATGTTTTTCCTTGTTAATCACCAGCCGTTTCCATGACCGACTGATAATTTCCGTTGGTGCGTCGTCAAAAAACTGCCGCCGTGAGCTGAACTCCCGGCTGAGGTAGTCACAGGCATTCAGAGTGGTAACCCCGGCAGGTGCGGATGAAAATTTAACGGTATTCAGCAGATGGGGCAGGAAACGACGAACGCGCCCGTACTGCTCCACCATTTCTTCATGAAAATTATCGTCTGAGGGCCGGGCAATTTCACGGACAAGCGTGATGATTTCAGCCAGCTTTTGCCTGGGGATGTAGCTGAACACCTCAGCACGAATCGATTCGTCCGGTGTTTCTTCTTTCAGCAGGTACGAACATGCGCTGGCGAGCGCCAATGCAGATTTATCCAGATCCTTCAGCGAGCGGAGCCGTTTTTTCTGCCCAATCTTTCTGGCGTCACGGATGATAACGGCCAGCATGGCGTCCAGAACGTCCAGTGCATCATCCAACGCCAGCGTTTCCCATGCAAGGACAAAGGCAACCAGAACCGCCATCCTTTTCTGCGGTGACATCCTGGCAATATTGAACACCGAAGTCATACCAGCATAACGTGCGAGATTTTTCAGGCGCACAGCCGGGAGTGTACTCAGGTTGTCAGCATGCAAGCCAAAATCGTTCAGAGTTTTCCAGCGTTCAATTGCTTCATTAAACGCCGGACCACTGATGGTCACAGGGCCTTTTTTCAGTGATTCCAGTAAAGACAGGCGGCTGCAATCAGTTGGCCCCAGCAGCATCTCCAGCTGTGAACGTTGTTCGGCTGACGGTATCAGTGCCAGTTTGTTCCACAGGCGCAACGTCGCCTTTTCCCTTACCTCTGAAATCAACCGGGTCAGCGTAGTGGCTCCGGGGAGAATAATACGATGTTGCATAAGCCACCCTGTCGCCAGATCGAAAAGCAGGCCAGGACGTTCGTTGCTTATCCAGCTCCGGGTATATAAAAGACGGGTAAGGCGAAATGTCCAGGGCCAGGCAAATTCACGATACTGATAGTGCTGACGTATCAGCGCTGCATGCTCACGGCGGGTATTTTCCCTCTGACCGTATTCTGCAAGAACGGTGATATCACGAATCCCGAGCTGTCTGGCGGTAAAATGCCGGACGCCGGAAGGAATATGATTCATATCGGTGAGGAAGGTGCCCAGAAAACGGACACATCCAATTTGCAGGGCAATGCCCAGACGGTTGTGATCACCTCTGCTTTTTCCGATAAATTCCTTGTCTGCTTCATCAAGATGAAAATATCGTGCCAGCTGAAGCTCATCCGGTTCACCGGTGAATCTGCCATAGCTTTCAGTCTGCTCAGTGGTCAGAAAGTCAACGGGCATATCGGCCTCCCTGCCTGACGGGCATTTAGTAACATTTTTGCAACCGTCCGAAATGTTATGAATTATAAGACAGCATAAAACGGCAGGCATGGACTGTCTATTAAATCGTATTTTTGCCATAATAGACATACGGTGTCTGATATTCGATTTAAGGTACATTTTTATGCGACTTTTTGGTTACGCACGGGTATCAACCAGTCAGCAGTCTCTCGATATTCAGGTCAAGGCGCTCAAAGACGCGGGGGTGAAATTCAACCGCATCTTTACCGACAAGGCATCCGGCAGCTCTGCCGACAGGGAGGGGCTGGATCTGCTCCGTATGAAGGTGGAGGAAGGTGATGTCATTCTGGTCAAGAAACTTGACCGTCTTGGCCGCGACACTGCCGATATGATCCAACTGATTAAAACATTTGACGCCCAGGGCGTGGCTGTCCGGTTCATTGATGACGGGATTAGTACCGATGGGGAGATGGGGAAGATGATCGTCACCATTCTTTCAGCAGTAGCTCAAGCAGAGCGTACTCGCATCCTTGAACGAACAAATGAAGGAAGGTTAGAGGCCAAGTCTAAAGGGATTAAATTTGGCCGCAAACCAACAGTGGATAAAGCTAAAGTTCACTGTCTTCGTGAACAAGGTCTTGGCGCAACCAGCATATCCAGACAGTTAAAGATTGCACGTTCCACAGTCTACAAAATTCTCGCTACTACGTAGTGGTACACATGATGGAACGTCACTAGTAGGCTGAACACGATAGGAAATAACCTCGTATAAAGCTATGTCTACTGTTATTAGCATGAACGATAAAGGGCAATTATGGATTACGAACAACTGCCTAGGGCGGCACTGGTCCGAATGCTTCAAGAGCATGATGCGGCACTAGTCGACGCCGGTAAAAATGGCATCGTTATGAATTACACCGGCCGAACAGCTCCGTGGCAAATAATCAGACAGGTGAAGCCTAAGCTCTTCAGTATTATAAAAAAATATTCTTGTGGTGAAGAGCTTGCTCAGGCTGAAAATGAGATTTGGGATGGAGAAAATCTTTCCGCAATGGTCACTCTCTATAAATATAGAGGGCAGATTGATCTCGTACTGACAGACCCTCCCTACAATACCGGAGAGGATTTCCGTTATAACGACAAATGGGATAAAGATCCCAACGACCCTGATTTGGGCGATGTAGTTCCTAAAGACGACGGTTCGAAGCATAGCAAATGGTTGCGCTTCATGACCCCCAGAATTTGGATGATGAGGGAGATGCTGAAACCAGGTGGCGTGATGGCGATTTGTATCGATCATCGGGAACTTTTCCGCCTAGGAATGCTCATGGATGAGATATTTGGCGAGGATAATCGTTTAGCAATTATTAACTGGCAAAAGTCCGCGGCTGCGAGACCTGATAATAAACATGTCTCGACGGCAACCGAGTACGTACTGGTATACGGGAAAGATATAACCCGTGTACGGACGGCATCGCTCGCTCGTGGAGAGGCTGACAACAAGAGATACTCCAATCCAGACAACGACCCGGGAAACGACTGGCGTGAGGGAAATCTTACTGCAAAAAGTTATTCAGCTAAGGACGACTATGGTATCCAGTCTCCATTCACAGGAGTTGTGCATTACCCAGCTGGTAATGGTGCGTGGAGGCATCCTAAGAAGAATGTAAAAATATGGCTGAACGCTTGGGGACCTGAGTACGAAGAACGCGATATAGGAGATGGTCGTGGAAAAGCTTTGGTTGTTAAAGGCCAACAACCAGGAGCTATCGCGAGCTCAGTATCTAAGAAAGCATATGCCCGGCTTGCAAAAAATAACTGGCCATTTCTTTGGTTTGGCCGGGACGGTCTGGGTAGACCCCGCGTCAAAACTTATCTTGAACAAATAAAGAAAGGGAAAGTGCCCGTAACATACTGGTCAGATACCGATCTTGCCTCCGAAATCCTGACTGACATTGATTTAGGCTCTACATCTTGGGATTACTCGGAGTCGGGTCGATCTGCAGATGGTGTGGCCGAACTAACAGCTGTTGTTGGTCAAGGGCATGGTTTTTCTACCGTAAAACCTCTCAAATTGATGACCAAAATCATCCAACTCTGGTGTCGTCCGGACGGCATTGTTTTAGATCCATTTGCAGGTTCTGGAACTACGGGGCATGCAGTGCTTGAATTAAATAAAGAAGCCGATACAAATAGACGATTCATTTTAATTGAACAAGGCAATACTGAGAAAGGTGACCACTATGCAAAAACCCTCACAGCTGAGCGTGTAAA
Source organism: Hafnia paralvei (assembly GCF_020150375.1). Taxonomy (NCBI): domain Bacteria; kingdom Pseudomonadati; phylum Pseudomonadota; class Gammaproteobacteria; order Enterobacterales; family Hafniaceae; genus Hafnia; species Hafnia paralvei. Next base: position 212,085 of record NZ_CP083738.1, read on the forward strand.
GCGTGTGATTTCAGGTGATTGGTCTAAAACTAAAAAAGAACCATTAGTGGGGGGATTTCGATTTATTGAGCTAAAGCGCGAAAAAATAGACGCTGATGCGGTGAATACGCTTGCTCGTGAGGAAATGATAGATCTATTACTCACAAGTTATTGGGATAAAGCAGAAAAAGCAAAGTCGTATCTCAGAAGGCTACCTACTCAGCCGAATCGGCATCTATTTGCGGTTAACTCGAAACAAGAAGGGTTCTTCTTAATTTGGGGGGCTCCAGATAAACCATCAGCCCTGACTAAAGCAGCATTCAGGGAAATAGCTGAAGAGTCTAGGCAGGCAGGTTTAGCCCCACATTATCATGTGTATGCTGCCCTTGCTCCATACACCGGTAGTAGTGTCGAATTTTATAAAATCCCAGATAGGGTTCTTGAGCACATAGGTTTCAGCCAGCGTCAGGACTCCTTCAATAATGAGAATGATACTGATGCCTGATTTTGAACTTAAAGTATTTCAAGCCGATGCTGCAAAGACAATCGTAGACCGCTACGCATTTTTCGCTGGGCA
>NZ_CP083739.1:0-5733 GCF_020150375.1 Hafnia paralvei
TGACATTGTCGCTCAAGCTCTCGACCTGACCGCGCAAGCTGTTCACCTGATTGCTCAAGTGCTGACACGCCCTGTCGCTGCGGTTCAGTGCCTGTGAGGTAGTCTCGAACATGTGCTGCAAACTGCTGTAGCTTTCCTGCCACGCCTGATGCTGTTGCTCGTAGCTGGCCTGTAAGCTCTCTAAGGCGCTCAGAAGCTGTTTTTCCATTTCGGTCATGGTTTTCTCTGTCCTGTGGGTCAACATCGTTCAGGGACGTTTCTGTGCGTTCTGACGAGGTTATTTCGCGGTGTACTTCACCACCGTGTTGCCTGCCGTTGAGGTGTAGCTCTCCACGCCGTGCGCTTTCACCGGCAGCACCACCAGATAGCCGTTCTTCTGGCTGTCGTCGCTGTAGATCGTCACCCCCGCGCCGCTTTTCGCTTTCAGGCTCGCCAACTGCTGGCTGTAGCCATCGATGTCGCTCAGGCGTGAGCTGATGATCTGCCCCTGAAGCCAGATTATACCGCTCAGGATGCCAATCAGCAGCGCGGAGCAGACCACTATCCAGATCAGCGCGGTGGTCGCCGTGGCTCTGATCATGCCCGTCAGCCTGCCGTTCTGTTCGTGGATAGCGTTGCTGATGCTCTGCGAGCTTGATTTCAAATCCTCGCTGATAGACGTTTCCAGCCTCTCGAACTCGCGCTTCACGCTCTGCTCGGTATCCTGCGCTTGCTGCTTCGATTTCTCCTCGAAGCCCTTCGCCAAATTTAAAATCTCGCTCATAAATCATTCCTTTCAGCCGGATGTTTCTGCCGCCTGACGGGTCGGCAATACTGATGCTGCTTTTGGTTTCCCGCGCCACGGTGAGACCAATGCTCTCGATCTGAGTCACCACGTCCTGCCGGCTGCGTATTGCGCCCTGTACCATCAGGTTCATCAGGCCGGCGGTCAGCTTTTCCGCTGCCTGCTGTTTGTCTCGCGGCAGGTCGCTGGCCTGCGTCAGCGGGCGGCGATAGGCGGGGTCATTGGGGTCGCGCAGTCCGAGTCGGTCGTTGGTCAGCGTCTGCCAGGCGTTTACCCTGGGACGGTCGGCGCGGTCAAAGTAGGGTTGCAGCCGTTTCCCGCTCTGTAATTCGATGTTCGGGATCACGAAGTTCAGCTCGAGGCGGCCTTTGTCCTGATGTTCAACCCACAGACAGGCGTACTGGTCTTTGTCGAGACCGGTCATCAGTGTCTGTTCCCATTCGTCCATAAGCCGCGCCTTTTCAGGTTCTGCAATGTCGGCCTCCTGAAAGGACAGCACGCCGGAGGTGTAGGCGCGGGCAAAGTCACAGCCGTCAATCAGTTCGCGGGTGCGTTCGGCGTCTCCCCGCAGCACACGGGCATCATCCCGCTGGCGATCTTTGCCCAGCAGATAATCGACGGGGCCACTGCCCGAACCGGCACCGCGTGAGTGAATTTTAATGATCACGATGCTGCTCCAGCAGTTCACCCAGATTGCGGTCAAGGCTGTTGAGCACCGCCAGCAGGGAAACCCGCTCCGTGGGGGTAAGCCCGTCAAGCTGGTTAAGGCGTCGGGCGATCTGGTTGAGGTTGTTGCCTATCCCGCTGACCTGTCGCAGCAGTTCGGGCGCAACGTCAGGAAGACGGCGCTTTCGGGCCGTGTGTTCTCCCAGACCGAGCTGACGCAGCCATTCAGCCAGATGGGTTCGGTCACACCGGTCTATCAGACGCTGATGCTCTGAGTCGGTCAGACGGATTTTGATCTCTCTCGTGCGCTTTTCCATTCTCACTCCGCTGAGAAATATTCGCACCCAAAGTGCGAAAGTTTCGCAGCGGATGCCCGGGGTTTCGGGGGGCGGCGAGCCCCCTGAACCAGTCACAGACGGCACCTCGTAGAGGGGACGCTGTGTGTACTGGCTTAAAGTATACTGTAGTATGTCAGATTCTGTGTTCGCGGCAAAAAAAAGCCCCCTGATAAAAGAGAGGGCTGTTATCTGATATAGGTTGTTTAGTGCCATGCGTTTTTTCGTGACTTCATTCTTATAAAAAACATATACTCACTCCCGATACGGGCGAACCTCGCCCAACCCTTTGCTCTTTAAAAAAAAGTTACACTGACTCAAGGAAAGCTATGCCTGAAAAGGCGATCTCTTCATGAGATCATGACCGGCATCCCCGCTAAGGGTCGGCTCATCGCGCAAAAACGCGATAACCCTCCTTAAATTTCGGCGACAGTTGTCTGGCAATGTGAGTAAAAGTCCCTAAAGCCAATTGATTTATTCCTTGTGTTCCTTACTGGTCTGGCAAAACCCATAACCCAAGAAGGAAGGCAAAAATGTTAAATTTTAACATCAACTTAAGTGTAACTAAGACCTATAACTATGCATCTGGAGACAGTCATAGTCGTAGAAAAGAAGGGATTGGCTTTATGGAAGTACTGAAAAACCTTTGTATGAAGGTCTATCCGTACTTGATTATGTGGAAAACTTTAGCTTTCATAGCTCACTTATTCTTCTAATCGACTTTTAACTCAACCTAACATGATGAAACCTCTGTTTAATGGTACTCAATTGGCCTCTCAAGACTCTCTTGCAGCAATGCTAGGGGTTACGACAGAGAGGCTCAATAAAATTGTGCTATCTATCCCTAAGTCATACAAATCGTTCAATATTGAGACAGGTAAGAACAAAAAGGTCAGAACTCTTTTTGAGCCAAAAAAAGGGTTGAAGCATATTCAAAAAAAAATAAACAAAGAAATCTTTGAAAATGTTAATTATCCAAATTATCTTCATGGCGGCTTAAAAGAAAGAGACTATGTATCAAATGCCGGAACTCATGCAGGAAAGAAAACTATAATATCTTTGGATATAGAAAACTTCTACCCTAGCATCAGCAAAAGAGACATATTAAATATATTCAAAAACATGATGAGATTCTCACCATCCATTTCAGAAACATTGACAGAACTAGTAACTTTAGATGGTAAGTTGCCTCAAGGTGCTTGCTGCTCTAGCTATATAGCAAATCTTATATTTTTCAATGATGAGCATAATATAGTAAGAAAAATAAACAATATGGGTATGAATTACACCAGGCTACTTGATGACGTTACTATTTCTTCCGATAAAAAACTATCAAAAGAAGAAGAAACAAAAGCGATAACAACAGTAGTAGGGATGATAAATAGGCACCGTTTATCTTTAAATGACGCCAAGACCGTTATAGAAAAATCAGACCACCCTAATTCAAAGTTACATGTAACAGGTTTATGGGTTAAACATAAAACACCGAAAATAAATAAAGAAAATCGCAGATACATACGATATTTAGTTTTTATCTGTGAAAAAGAATCAGCCGTTGACAGAACATCAACTGAATACCATACCCTATGGAATAAAGCATCAGGCAAGGTAGCTCAGATGAGTCGAGTTGGTCATGAACAGTCAGTTGAACTTAGAGAAAAACTAGGGAAAATCCTCCCGCTATATGATGAGTTCAAAATAAGAAAGATAGTTTTCCTAGCTAATAATTACATTAAAAACTTCAGTCTTCCTTTAAGTGAGGAACAAGTTTCAAAGGTAAATAAAATCATTTATGACGTGGGGATCGTAGGTAGATCAAACAAAAAACTATCTAACGAGCTCAGAAAAAAACTAAGATCAATTTTACCAAAGGATGCGTGAGCTATGGATCATGGTTTCGTTAATTTTTTTGACTCAGTTAAGGGATACGGATTTATCCGCAGAGAACAGGGTAGAGATGTAATGTTCAGATCTGATGATATTCCCAATGAAAATTACACAGTGGATATACCAAAAGGAACAAAAGTACAATTCAATACAGTGAAGACAGCGAAAGGATTAAAAGCTATAGATATACTATTTATCTGAACTTTTCATCCGAAAGTAAGTTCTCCGGCTAACACCCATAATTATCCAAGGCTCTCCCAATGAGGGTCTGCCACCACCTTTGCTTTTCTTTCCTCTTAGAGACTGAATTTCAGGTGCGTGTGTTTTTTTAACAAAATCGTCGAAAGAATATTCAGAGAAATTTTTTATAGTCCATTTAGCAATACTATTAGAGATCCCCTTTACTTCACTTTCATCTAAGGGAAAGGGAAATTGCAGATTGTAGGCGCTGGCACGCTCATAGCAGGCTTGCAGCCACTGTTCATACTCCGGCCACCCCTGACGGATAGCGCGATAGGCCCACTTGCGGGTTTTATCGAACAAGGTGCAGTTACGGCCTAAGCCGTAATCGGTAACTATTTCTTTGTCGTTCGCGGCGTTCAGGTCTAGCGAGTCGGCCAGCCAGTCCAGTGTGTAGAGTTCTGGCTGCCAGACGGCAATTTTCCAGTACCCGTGGTTCGGATTCTTGCAAATTAACCCCGAATACCCCACGTCAGCGTCCAATTTTTTACGTAGCGCGTTCTCTACGGCAGCAGCGTACTTCAGCGGCTTCATTTTTCCGTCAGGTGCGGTGCGTATCGAGGTTTTCAGTGCGTAAAGCAGGTGCGCGTGCCCGTTTTCGGGGTTGGTGATGGTCAGCGTAGGCGCGGGCGCATTGCGATCACTCCAGTCGATTGCTGCACCGAGGCGGTCAACGTCAAAACCGAGCCAGAACATGGCGTGAGGCTGGTTGAACTGGATGTATTTAGCCAGAATAGCGCGCTCTTTTCCCGCGATGCGTACACCAAAATGCAGATCGTCCGAAAAGTACGGCTTGTTAGGTAAGCGGTCGTTGAACAGGTCGAGGGCTGGGTTAGTCACTCACGCCAGCGCTTATGGCGGGCTGTTGTCTTGCACTCTGCATGTGCTAATATCCTTCTTAGGTTTTATGCCTAGCCCTGATTGATCATGTATCTTCCGCCAAGTTGAGCACATGATTATCGGGGCTTTGTTTTTTCTGCCGTTAAAGTTACACGCGAACGGCGGCTTCTGTCGAACCATTCCGTCATAAAGCCTTAATGTGAGGCAAGTTCCTGAAAGAATTTAGGGTTGGCCTGTATGGTCGCCAGCACCTTAGCCGCCAGTCCGGTCGGGTTACGCCTGCCAGTTTCCCAGCTCTTGATGGTGTCGAGGCTGGTGCCAAGCACCTTTGCCATTTCATCCTGCGTCACGTTCAGCTGGGCGCGGAGTGCCTTCACGTCAGCCAGTTCGTAGCGCGTGACGCGGGCAGGCGCTTTAACGCCTTTTTTGATCTCGACGGCTTCTTCCAGAGACGCTTTCAGTTCGTCAAAAAAACTCATGCTACACCTCGTCTTTCAGTAGTTTCGTCAGCTTTTTCAGGTCGGATTTTTCAGCGTCCGTCAGGCTGTCTTTGGTACTTTTCGGGTAGGCCATCACCAGATAGATAATTTCCTCGGTGGCCAGAAAGTAAATCACCCGCGCACTGCCGCTTTTACCCTGTGTGCCGGTCGCCATTCTGATTTTTCTCAGCCCGCCGGTTTGTCGGATGAGATCACCTTTGTCCGGTGATTCAATCAGCGTTTTCTGGAGCTCTTTGAGCTCGTCGTCCGTGGCGATTTGCTTTATCTGACGGGTAAACATCGGCGTTTCGATAAACTCTATCGCATGGCTCACTGTGTCATTCCCTTTGCATTATTGATGTACATTGTACACCAATATAATATTGCGTCTACGTGGGGCATCCCGCATGAGCGGTGCTAAAGCGTCGGGCCGTGATAGCGGGTGCGCTGCTTTTCCAGTTTCAGCTGGTGTTCGTGCTGTTTTACGAGCGCATTAACCGGC